>NZ_JBIMPP010000104.1:0-19380 GCF_043906805.1 Actinomadura sp. SCN-SB
CCGGGGGGGGTGTGGGGGGTCGTCCCCCCACAATGACACGCGTGGGGGGTCGCCCCCCCCACATATGTCACGTATCTATGCGTTCCATGTCCAGTTCTGTGGCGCCTGCGGTGATGAATTCTCTGCGGGGGGCGACCTCGCTGCCCATCAGCAGGTCGAAGATCTTCTCCGCTTCCTCGGCGTCTTCGATGCGGATGCGGCGGAGGATGCGGTGGCGTGGGTCCATGGTGGTTTCGGCGAGCTGGTCGGCGTCCATTTCGCCCAGGCCCTTGTAGCGCTGGACGGGTTCCTTCCAGCGGATGCCGCGGCGTTCGAGTTCTACGAGTTTCTTGCGCAGCTCGGCGTCGCTGTAGCAGTAGACGTACTTGTCCTGGCCCTTCTTGGGCTTGATGATCTCGATGCGGTGCAGGGGCGGGACGGCGGCGAAGACCCGGCCGGCTTCGAGCATGGGGCGCATGTAGCGGTACATGAGCGTCAGCAGCAGGGTGCGGATGTGGGAGCCGTCCACGTCGGCGTCGGCCATGAGGATGATGCGGCCGTAGCGGGCGGCGTCCAGGTCGAAGGTGCGGCCGGAGCCGGCTCCGATCACCTGGATGATCGCGGCGCATTCGGCGTTCTTGAGCATGTCGGCGACGGACGCCTTCTGCACGTTCAGGATCTTGCCGCGGATGGGCAGCAGCGCCTGGAACTCGGAGTCGCGGGCGAGCTTGGCGGTGCCGAGGGCGGAGTCGCCCTCGACGATGAACAGTTCGCTGCGGTCGTCGGCGGTGCGGCAGTCGACCAGCTTGGCGGGGAGCGCCGAGTTCTCCAGGGCGTTCTTGCGGCGCTGGTTGTCGCGCTGGGTGCGGGCGGCGATGCGGGTCTTGGCGGCGCCGACGACCTTTTCCAGGACGGTGCGCAGCTGCTGCTTCTGGCCGCGCGGGGGGTTGTCGAACAGGGCCTTGAGCTCGCGGCTGACGACCTGGGACACGATCCGGGTGGCGGCCGAGGTGCCGAGGACCTCCTTGGTCTGGCCCTCGAACTGGGGTTCGGGGAGCCGGACGGTGACGACCGCGGTCAGGCCCTCCAGCACGTCGTCCTTGATGACGTCCTCGTCGCCGTTCTTGAGCAGCCGGGTGGCGCGCAGCTGGTCGTTGATGACGCGGACGAGCGCGCGGTCGAACCCCCGGACGTGGGTGCCGCCCTTGGGGGTGGCGATGACGTTGACGAACGACTTGGTGATGGTGTCGTAGCCGGTGCCCCAGCGCAGCGCGACGTCGACCTCCAGGTCCCGTTCGACGTCGGTGGGGACGAGGTGCCCCTGGTCGTCGAGGACGGGGACGGTCTCGGTGAAGTGACCGCGTCCCTGGAGCCGCAGGACGTCGATGATCGGGGCGTCCTTGGCGAGGTAGGAGCAGAACTCGCTGATGCCGCCGTCGAACCGGAAGGTCTCCTCGACGACCTCGTCGCCGCGCTCGTCGCGGACGTCGATGGTGAGCCCGGGGATGAGGAAGGCGGTCTGCCGCATCCGGTCCATGACCAGGGACTGGTCGACGGTGGCGCCCTTGAGGAAGATCTGGGTGTCGGGCCAGAACCTGACCCGGGTGCCGGTGGTCCTGCGGGCCACCTTGCGGATCTTGTGCACTCCGGAGCGCCGCTTGAACCGGGAGGTCGGGCGTTCGTCGGCGAACTCGCCGGGCAGGCCGCGGCGGAAGCTGATGGCGTGGGTGTGGCCGTCGCGGTCGACCTCGACGTCGAGCCGGGCGGACAGGGCGTTGACGACGGAGGCGCCGACGCCGTGCAGGCCGCCGGAGGCGGTGTAGGAGACGCCGCCGAACTTGCCGCCGGCGTGCAGCCGGGTCATCACCAGTTCGACGCCGGACAGCTTGGTCTTGGGCTCGATGTCGACGGGGATGCCGCGGCCGTTGTCGCCGACCTCGAAGGACCCGTCGGCGCGCAGCACGACGGAGATGTGGGTGCAGTATCCCGCGAGCGCCTCATCGACGCAGTTGTCCACGATCTCCCAGAGGCAGTGGGCGAGCCCACGGCTGTCGGTGGACCCGATGTACATGCCGGGTCGCTTGCGCACGGCCTCCAGGCCCTCCAGCACCGAGAGGTGCCGGGCGGAGTAGCCGTGCGTGTCGTCGTCGGTGCTCACTTCAGCTGTCGCGGCGGTCAACGTGCGTGTGCTCCTCGGGAAATTCCGACATTCGGCAGCAGGGTACCGTCACTGAAAGCGTCACCAGCTTCAGCGGCCCTGGGCGTTTCCATCGGGGCGCCGTCTCGTTCGGGGAGGGGTCGCGCCCGCCGCCCGCTGCCATGCCCCAGCCTACGACCAGGGAGGGTGGCACGGGCTTCACGCGGCTCGTTCACCCGGCACCTCCTCCGGCACGTCAGCGACCATTGTCGAACATACTATCGACATCGCCGGACTGGACGCGCCATTCGTTTCGGCGTGTCGGTCCCCGCGAATCCGACTTCAGGAGGTGCCGGTCCGGTGGCGGGGGCTCTACGGTCCTCTGCATGGCACATACGATCATTTCGGACGGTCTCCGCAAACGGTACGGCGAGGTCCGTGCCGTGGACGGGGTCTCGTTCGAGGTCGCCGAAGGCGAGTTCTTCGGCATACTCGGGCCGAACGGCGCGGGGAAGACGACCCTTCTGGAGATCATCGAGGGGTTGCGGGAGGCCGATGGGGGCTCGGTGTCGGTGCTGGGCCAGGCGCCGTGGCCGCGCAACCCGAAGCTGCTGCCGCGGATCGGCGTCCAGTTGCAGTCATCGTCCTTCTTCGAGCGCCTGACCGCGCGGGAGCAGTTGCGCACGTTCGGTTCCCTGTACGGCGTGCCGCCGGCGAAGGCGGACGCGATGCTGGAGACGGTCGGGCTGAACGACAAGGCCGACGTGCGGGTGGAGAAGCTGTCGGGCGGGCAGGCGCAGCGCCTGTCGATCGCGTGCGCGCTCGTCCACGACCCGGAGCTGGTGTTCCTGGACGAGCCGACCGCGGCGCTGGACCCGCAGGCGCGCCGCAACCTGTGGGACGTGCTGCGCGCGATCAACACCGAGGGCCGCACGATCGTGCTGACCACGCACTACATGGACGAGGCCGAGCTGCTCTGCGACCGGGTGGCGATCATGGACGCGGGCCGGATCCTGCGGCTGGGGCCGCCCGCCGCGCTGGTCCGCGATCTGGACGCGCCGACCAGGATCGGCGTCGCCAGCGGCCTGCTGACGGTCGAGGACGCCCGCGCGCTGCCCGGCGCGGACGAGGTCGCCGACGACGGCGTGTCGCTGGTGATCTCGACCCGCGCCCCGTCGGAGGTGGTGGCGGCGATGGCGGCCCGGGACGCGCTGGACGGGGTGCGGATCCGCGGCGCCACCCTGGAGGACGTCTTCCTGGAGCTGACCGGACGGGAGTATCGGGCATGACGGGCCTGCACAGCTTCCGCAGCCTGTGCCGGGCGATGGCGCTGGGCTTCGCGCGGGACCGCGGCGCGCTGTTCTTCACGATCCTGTTCCCGCTGATGTTCCTGGTGCTGTTCGCCGGGCTGTTCGCCGACCAGGGCACCTCGAAGGTCAAGGTGATCCAGGTCGGCCCGGCGGCGATCCTGGACGGCGCCGTCGCGGGCGGCGGCGGGGAGCTGGCCCGGGTCATGGAGGTGACCAGGAGCTCCGACCGGGCCGGGGCGCTCGACGAGGTCGCGAAGGGCGACGCCGACGCGGTGGTGGAGCAGCGCGGGGGTGAGCTCGTCGTGCACTACTCGGCGGCGGACTCGGTGAAGTCGGGGACGGTCCGCGGGCTGATGAACGCGATCGTCCAGGAGGCGAACATCGCCGCGAGCGGGCGGCCCGCCGCGTACCGGCTCACGGCGGCGCAGGTGGAGGACGACTCGCTCACGGCGATCCAGTTCTTCACGCCCGGCCTGCTGGGCTGGGCGCTGGCCTCGGCGGGCGTGTTCGGTGCCTCGCAGACGCTGGTGACGTGGCGGACGAAGGGCATCCTGCGGCGGCTGCGGTTGTCGCCGGCGCCGGTGTCGGCGGTGTTCGGGGCCCGGGTGACGGTGAGCGTGGGGATCGCGCTGGTGCAACTTGCGCTGTTCCTGCTGGTGGCGCGGTTGCCGTTCTTCAACCTCCAGTTGAAGGGCGCCTGGTGGATGTGCGTCCCGATGGTGGTGGCGGGCGTCCTGGCGTTCCTGGCCATCGGGACGGTCATCGGGGCGTGGGCCAAGACGCAGGAGGCGGCGCAGACGGTGGGCCAGCTGGTGGTGCTGCCGATGGCGTTCCTGGGCGGCTCGTTCTTCCCGCTGGACGTCGCCCCCACCTGGATGCGGACGGTGTCGCACGTGTTCCCGCTGCGCTATCTGAACGAGGGCATGCTGGACGTGATGGCCCGCGGCCAGGGCCCGGCGTCGGCCCTTCCCGAGATCGGTGTGCTCCTGGCCATAGCGCTGGCCGGAACATTCATCGCGCTTCGCCTGTTCAGATGGGATGACGCCTGAGCGGGGGCTGTGATGTCGGTCACGAATTGAGCCATTCCGCTGTGGGCGTACGAAGAAACAGGTTGGGAACGTCAGCGTCGGGTTAGATGTTGTCCTAAGTACCGACCCCGAGCATGAGGAAGGTGCCGTGACTGGAGCCCTTGCCCCGACCAAGCCGCTGTCCGTCGCAGACCGCTGCGACCGCTGCGGTGCTCAGGCCTACGTCCGTGCGATCCTTGTAGGCGGCGGCGACCTTCTGTTCTGCGCCCACCACGGCCGCAAGTACGCAGAGGCGCTCCGCTCCAGTGGGGCCGACATTCAGGACGAGACCGACCGGCTCAACGAAACCCCGGCCACCGCGCCCGACGACGAGCGCTAAGCCTTGACATAAACGAACACGGGAACGGCGGTCACCGGTAACGGTGGCCGCCGTTCGTTACATTCCGGGAATCCGCGCGTCCGAAGACCCTACTTCACCCTTCCGGCGGGCCCGGCGGATTTGACTACACAGAGCTATTATCTGGTCACTCTGGGAATGGGTTGGAGGCGGAACGGCCGTGCTGATCCTGCTGCCGCCATCGGAACGCAAGGCGCCGGGCGGTGACGGTCCCCCGCTGGATCTGGCCGGGCTGTCGTTCCCCCGGCTCAATCCCGTACGGGAACGGGTCATGGACGCCCTCAGCGAGGCGTGCCTGCGGGACGACGCGCGCGACGTGCTCGGTCTTCCGGGCGGGCAGGCCGACGACGCGCTCGCCCGCAACCGGATCCTGCGCCAGGCGCCCACGCTGCCGGTGTCGCGCCTCTACACGGGCGTCCTGTACGAGAACCTGGCCCTGGGCGAGCTGTCCCCCGAGGCGGCCGAGAGGGCGAACGACCAGATCATCGTGTTCTCGGGGCTCTGGGGCGCGCTGCGTCTCAACGACAGGGTCCCGCCGTACCGGCTGGCCATGGACGTGACGCTGCCCCCTGAGGGCAAGCTGGCCGCTCTGTGGCGCCCGGCCCTGCGGGAGGCCCTGGGCTTCGCCGAGGGCCGGCTGATCGTGGATCTGCGGTCCGGGCCGTACGCGTCGGCGTGGCGCGCTCCCGCTCCGTCCGTCCCCGTGCGGGTGTTCCGTGAACGGATCCTGGGCGGCGTACCGAAGCGTTCCGTGGTGAGCCACATGGCGAAGGCGACGCGGGGCAAGGTGGCGCGCGACCTGCTGGAGGCGGGCGTCGAGGCCGCCACGCCCGAGGAACTGCTCAAGGCCGTGGCCGGGCTCGGCCACACGGCCGAGCTGAACGACGGCCGCCTGGACGTGATCCTGCACGCCTGACGAGTGCGGGATCAGGGGGTCACACCGTGGTGATGTTCAGGTGGCGGCATGCCTTGATGTACTGCGAGACCTCGTTGCCGCCTAGATAGCTCCAGGGGAGACTGCTGGGCCTGCCCATGGTGCGGAGCAGGTGCTGGCGGGCCGGACGGCGGGCGTCTGCCAGGTGGAAGGCCGCACCGAAGATGTTGTGGGCCTCGATGGTGCGGGGGTGCGTATGCCCGTGCCCCTCGAACCAGCCGCGGGCGGCGGCCTCCACGTCCCGGCACTCCTCCGTCGTGAACCACGATGACGCGCCCCGGATGATGCCCTGCCGTTCCTGGACGAAGTATTCGAAGTAGGCGAGCGGGAGTAGCGCGGCCCGGGGGTCCTCCTGGCCGGCCGTGCCAGCGGCCACGCGGGCGAAGTCGAACATCTCCTCGGGCACGCCGCCCCACTGCGGCGACAGGCTCACCACGCGCGCCACATGCGACCCGTACAGGGTGGGGTGGCGCCGGTAAGCCTGCTCCCACAGCTCGTCCTTCTCCTCGCGATCCACATCCAGGCCGAGGGCCAGCCACAGCATGGACTCCCAAGGGACGGGGTCGTCCGGCCACATCTCCGCGGCACGCATCAGGGGGCCGCGCGCCGCCTTCATCTTCTTGCTGTAGGCGGTGTAGGCGGACGCCTGCACGGAACGGGCCCGCGCGTCGGGGCGCATCCCCCACGCCTCCTCCACCTGCGTACGGCCCAGCCACAGCCACAGATCGGGGTTTCCAGGGGACTCGGCGAGCAACGCCTCGATGTACTTGGACGAGCCGACCGCCGCCTTGGCCAGCGCCTCCACCCGTTGCGAACGCACCTCCGGATCGGCGCGCGCCTCGGCGAGCACCCGCGCCCCGACCCGCATGAACCGGTCCTGGACGGCGTCGACGGCCTGATCGAGCACGGGATCCATCCAGGGGCGCCCGCCGACGACCTGTGCCGTGCGGACGCGGAGCGCCGTGGGGGCACGGCCGAGCCTGTTCTGCCCCACCGCACCTCCATGTGCCCGGTCAAGCTCCATCAGTCCCATGGTGGGGAAGCGTAGGAACGGGCGACACGAATGGCGCTACCTCGGTGTAAAAGGTGTGTTACATACCAAAAGGCATCATTGACCTGGACGTTCTGTGTCCGTCATCCCGCTGGGACCGTGCCACAGCCCCAGCGACCGCCCCCGAGGGAACATTTCCGAAACAACGCCATGGGAAGACCGCGGCTCACGTCCCGCAGGTCCAGGCACCCTGCCGACCACAAGCGGTCAATCGCGTACCGCCCGAAGTCGGAACGCCGACAGGACCACCCCACCGCGAACGGCGGAATGGCCCTGTGAGCGCGCTACGGCGGCCCGGTGGCCGCCCGGGTCCGGTCAGTCCAGGTAGTCGCGCAGCACCTGGGACCGGGACGGGTGACGCAGCTTGGACATGGTCTTGGACTCGATCTGCCGGATCCGCTCCCGGGTCACCCCGTACACCTTGCCGATCTCGTCCAGCGTCTTGGGCTGGCCGTCGGTGAGGCCGAACCGCATCGACACCACCCCGGCCTCACGCTCGCTGAGCGTGTCCAGCACCGAGTGCAACTGCTCCTGCAACAGCGTGAAGCTGACCGCGTCCGCCGGGACGATCGCCTCGGAGTCCTCGATCAGGTCGCCGAACTCGCTGTCGCCGTCCTCGCCCAGCGGGGTGTGCAGGGAGATCGGCTCGCGGCCGTACTTCTGCACCTCGACGACCTTCTCCGGGGTCATGTCGAGTTCCTTGGCCAGCTCCTCGGGGGTGGGCTCGCGGCCCAGGTCCTGGAGCATCTGGCGCTGGACGCGGGCCAGCTTGTTGATGACCTCGACCATGTGCACCGGGATGCGGATGGTGCGGGCCTGGTCGGCCATCGCGCGGGTGATCGCCTGCCGGATCCACCAGGTGGCGTAGGTGGAGAACTTGTAGCCCTTGGTGTAGTCGAACTTCTCGACCGCGCGGATCAGGCCCAGGTTGCCCTCCTGGATCAGGTCCAGGAACAGCATGCCGCGGCCGGTGTAGCGCTTGGCCAGCGAGACCACCAGCCGCAGGTTGGCCTCCAGCAGGTGGTTCTTGGCCCGGCGGCCGTCCTCGGCGATCCACTCGAAGTCGTCGCGGTCCTCCTGCGACATCGTGTGCGCCTCGGCGGCCAGCCGCTCCTCGGCGAACAGGCCCGCCTCGATCCGCTTGGCCAGCTCGACCTCCTGCTCGGCGTTCAGCAGGGGGACCTTGCCGATCTGCTTGAGGTAGTCCTTGACCGGGTCGGCGGTGGCGCCGGCCGCGGCGATCTGCTGGGCCGGGGCGTCCTCGTCGTCGTCGCCGAGGGTGAACGCCTCCTCCTCGGAGGCGCCCTTGTCGCCGGCCTTGCCCGCGGCGGCCGGGGCGACCGCGGCGGCGGGCTCCTCCTCGATCTCCGCGGGCTCCTCCACCTCGACCTCCACGACGGCGTCCTCGACCACCTCGAGGTCGTCGCCCTCGAGATCGTCGAGATCGTCGTCGAGCTCGGTGACGTCCACCTCGTCGTCGAGGTCGGGCTCGTCGGCGACCCGCTTGGCGGCCGGGGCGGACTTGACCGGCCCGGCGGCCGCGGCGGACCCGCCGCCCTTGGCGCCGGACGCCTGGGCCGCGGCGGCGGCCTTCTTGGCCGCGGCCTTCTTGCCCTTGCGGGGAACCCTCCGGGCGGCCTTCCTGGACGGCGCGGGAACCGGGTCGGACACCTGCTCGGCGTCGCCGGAACCGTCCTCAACGACGGCGGTCACCGTGTCGGGCTGCTCCTTCGCGGCTGCGGCCGTCCTGGGCCTGCGCGCCGCCGGCGCCCGCTTGCGCGAACGCTTGGGCGCCGCTGAGTCGGCAGCGCTCACCATGACGGTCACACCCTCCTTGCTGAGGCTCCGCAAGATGCTTGAGGCCGCAGACACGGGGATGTCGGCCTCCTCGAACGTACGTCGTACGTCCTCGATTTCAAGGCGATTGTCCTGGGACCGTCCACGCTCGATCAGTTGCGCGATGACATGCTCGTGCAGATCTGACGCTTTCGAGGTCGAGCTAGCAGGCGACACAAATACCTCTCGAACGAACGTGTGGCTTGGTTGACCCCAAGTGCCCTGACGGGCTCGGCCTCACACTGGGTGGGACCACACACTGGGCAGGCCACCCCATGCGGGACCGCAACGTACACCACTTACTAGGGTCAAGCATTCTGGCACGGCGCGCATTCCGCATCGATGTCCTACCCGGTAACACACCACCTTAGGGGGCGCTGGGCGGTCCTTCGTACGAACGAGGCCGTCTCATGGTTCCCGACGGGACCTGATCCGGCCGCTGTCGCGCGATCCGGAGTCCGGCCGGTCAGCCGGGCTCCGGGGGGACGTGCAGGGCGAGTACGGTCACATCGTCCACTTGCTCGTAGCCGGCAAGCATCCGATCGACCAGGAAGTCGACGAGTCTCTCCGGATCTCCTACCACTTCAGGTGGGGCATCGGCCGCGACGGCGACCAGTTCCTCCAGGCCCGCGTCCACCCCACGCCTACGGTTCTCCACAAGTCCATCGGAATAGAACACCACAGTGTTGCCGGTCTGGATGGAAAATCTTGTCTGCTGCCGCTGGGACGGCCAGCCGAGCGGGGTGCCCGGCTCCAGCCCGCTGACCCGCGCGGGCTCGTCGGCCGAGATCAGCAGGGGCGGCGGGTGGCCGGCGTTGCTGAAGTCGCCCTCCCCGGTCTCGGGGTCGATCACCGCGTAGGCGACCGTGGTGAACTGCTCCTCGTCCTCGGTGGCGGAGAAGAGCCGGTCGAGCCCGGCCAGCACGGCGGCGGGCCGGGGGTCGTTGAGTGCCAGCGCCCGCAGGGCGTTGCGGACGCGTCCCATTCCGGCCGCGGCCAGCACGCCCTTGCCCATGACGTCGCCGACCGCCACGGCGAGCCGGTCGTCGGGCAGCCGGAACACGTCGTACCAGTCCCCGCCGACCTGCACGTGCCGGGTGGCGGGGTTGTAGCGGGCGGCCAGCACCATGCCGGGCAGTTGCGGGAGGTCGCTGGGCAGCAGGCTGCGCTGGAGCTCCTCGGCGGTGCGGTGCTCGCGCTCGAACAGCAGGGCCCGCTCGACGGCCAGCGCGCACTGGCCGGCCAGGGCCTCCAGGAAGACCCGCTCCTCCTCGGTGATCTCCCGGGGCCGGGTGAAGGAGAACCGCAGGGCGCCGATCGGGGCGCCCGCCGCCAGCAGCGGCAGGCCGACCCAGGCGCGCTCCTCGGTGTGCTGGTGGAACAGCCCCGCCTCGTCCCGGCCGAGCTGGAGCCGCAGGCTGTTGGGGTGCTCGGCCAGGAACGGCCGGCTCTCCCTGACCGCCACCGACATCACGGTCTGGTCGCTGACCTTGATGTCCTCCCGGGACGAGGCGGGACGGGGCTCGCCGGAGCCCTCGCCCGGCTGGGACGGGGTGACGATGCTCAGCCGCAGCTTGTCGTCGTCCAGCAGCGCCACCGCCGAGTAGTCGGCGCCGATCGCCGACCGGCCCACCTCGGTGATCACCTGGACCACCTGGCTGACCGTCAGCGCCTCGGCCAGCATCGAGGTGGCCTGCTGGAGCCGGGCGGTGCGCAGCGCGGCGGCCGACAGCTGCTCGGTCAGCCGGCCGCGCATCTCCTCGGCCTCGCGCTGGCCGGTGACGTCGGTGTTGGCGCCGACCCACTCGATCACGGTGTCGCCGCGCCAGATCGGCACGGCGCGCACGTCGAAATGCCGGTACGCGCCGGTCTTGGTGCGGATCCGGTAGTTGGTCTCGAACACCCGGTTGTCGTTGACGCACTCGCGCCAGGTCGCCTCGATCCTGGGCCTGTCCTCGGGGTGCACGACCGACAGCCAGCCGCCGACCGCGTAGTCGTCGGGGGTCTGGCCGGTGATCGACCGCCATTCCGGCGCGTCGTCGATCACGCCGCCGTCCGGCGAGGCCACCCAGACGACCTGGGAGCTGGCCTCCACCAGCGACCGGTAGCGCTGCTCCTTGCGCCGGATGACCTCCTCGGCGCGGCGGCGCTCGGTCACGTCCACGGCGGTCAGCACCACCCCCGCGGGCGCCTCGTCCTCGCCCTCCACGGGCAGCCAGGTGCAGGCCAGCACGCGCGAGCCCGCGGCGACGGAGGGCGCGGGCGGGCCCGGCACCGGGACGGGCGGCTCCACCACGGGCACCTGCGGCGTCTCCTGCCGGGGCCGCGGGACGGTGAGGTCGGCCTCGGGGATGGCCCGGCCGTCGCCGAGCACGGTGCGCAGCGCGGTCTCCACCGCCTCCGCCAGGTCACCGGGCAGCACCTCGGCGGGCGTTCGGCGCACCAGGTCGGCGCCGGGGACGCCCAGCAGCTCGGGCAGGGCCTCGCTGGCCCGCAGGATGCGCAGCCCGGTGTCGAAGAACGCCAGGCCGGAGGGGCCCTGCTTCATCAGGGTGGCGTACAGCGCGGCATCGGACGCTTCCATCGGCTGGCCCTCCACCCCGGTGATCCGGGGATGCGGAACGGACGTGTCGGTGCTCATGGGTCACACCTCCGCCCCAGGGGGTCCCGTACCGCGTGGCAAGTCGTCATCACTATGAGTGAATGGGAGCAGGCTAGCGCTCCCACCTCCATCACAACACCGGTCGGAGTCGGACTGAGCCATTTTCGCCCCGGCGCGTTCGGTCCGTTCGGCCTCCTGACGCGCACCGGGCGGAAACGACCCCCTCATCATCCCGATGGTTCGCCGCGGACGGAAGCCCCGCGGGCATCCGAACCCGATCATGACGGTGGCCCGGCCCCGGGCCGCCGCCGAGGCGGGCGTTCCGGGCTCCGGAGTGGCGTCCGCGCGCACGGCGAGTACGTGATGTTACGACGCCCGGCGGCGACACGCCCGGGAAGCGGGCAGGCCCGGCGAGTTCCGGACAGTGCCCGACCGAGGCGCTCGCCCGATCCGAACACCTACGCCTTGGACTTGGCCTTCATTTCCTGCTTGAAGGCGCGCACCTTGGCGAGCGAATCGGGACCTGTGATGTCGGCCACCGACCGGTGGGACCCCTCCTCCCCGTACGCCCCCGCCGCCTCGCGCCAGCCCTCGGGACGCACCCCGTACCGCTTGCCCAGCAGCGCCACGAAGATCTGCGCCTTCTGCTTCCCGTAGCCGGGCAGGGCGTTGAGCCTTTTGAACAATTCTTTACCGTCGGTGACGTCCCGCCAGATCGCCTCGGCATCGCCGTCATAGTGCTCGACGACGTACCGGCAGAGCGCCTGGATCCGCTTGGCCATCGAGCCGGGGTAACGGTGCACCGCCGGCTTCCGCGACAGCAACGCCGCGAACGCCTCGGGGTCCTGCGCCGCGATCTCCCCGGCGTCCAGGTCCTCGACCCCGAGCCGCTCGGCGATCGTGTAAGGCCCCGAAAAAGCCCACTCCATCGGCACCTGCTGGTCGAGCAGCATGCCGATGAGGGCGGCCAGGGGGCTGCGGGCCAGCAGTTCGTTCGCCTCGGGGCGTTGCGCGAGGTGGAGCGTGATGGGCATGGGGACAGCTTAGATCTCACCGAATCCTTACGGGGTGGCCGAAGGGCATGGTGGGGGCGCCGTGGGGGTGTTCGAATGGGAATGTGAGCAATGAGGATGCGCGGCGGGCACGGGGCGCTCCGGTGGGGCGGCGGGTCGTGCTCGGCATGCTCGGCCTCGGTGCGGCGGGTGTCGCGGTGGGGACATCCCTACAGCGCGGGGTCAACAGCGCTCTGGCGCCCGTGGGGCAGATCGGGGACGTCCTGCCCGGGGCCGGGGACGGGTTCCGCTACTACTCGGTGGTGGGCGGCGTGCCGCGCCGTACGGCGGCCGATTACAAGCTGACCGTGGGCGGGCTGGTGCGGCAGCCGCAGACGTTCACCATGGCCGATCTCGCCGCGCTGCCGCAGACGCGTCTCACGCGCGATTTCCAGTGCGTGACGGGGTGGCGGGTGCCCGAGGTCATGTGGGCCGGGGTCGCGCTGCCCGATCTGCTGGACGTGGTGGGCGTGTCCGGGGCGGCGCGGGCCGTCCGATTCACCTCGTTCGACGGGGTCTACACCGAGTCGCTGACGCTGGAGCAGGCGCGGCGGCGGGACGTGCTGGTGGCCAGCGAGATGCTCGGCGGGCCCGTCACGCATGACCATGGTGGTCCGGTGCGGCTGTTCGTGGCCCCCATGTACGGCTACAAGTCGCTGAAGTGGCTGGGCGGGATCGAACTGACCGACAAGGTCATCACCGGGTATTGGGAGCGGCGCGGCTACGACGTGGACGCCTGGGTGGGCCGGTCGAACGGGCGGGACGATGCCCCTACGTGATCGCCGTACCGAGGGGATGCTGGAGCGGTTCTCGCAGGCGGAGCGTTGGATCCACCATGTGACGGCGCTGCTGATGCTGGTGTGCCTAGTGACGGCCGCGCTGCTGTACGTGCCCGCGCTGTCGGCCGCCGTGGGGCGCCGCGACCTGATCAAGCCGCTGCACGTCTACGCGGGGTTCGCGCTGCCCGTACCGGTGCTGCTGGGCCTGCTGTCACGAGCGTTCCGGGCCGACCTGAGCCGGTTCAACCGGTTCGATCCCGCCGACTGGGAGTGGTTGCAGCGCCGTGACCGCCGAGACGTGGCCTACCCGAAGGACGGCGACGGCCTGCCGCGCGGGGTCGTGCCGATCGGCAAGTTCAACCCGGGCCAGAAGCTGAACGCGGCGTTCACCATGGGCGCCATCCTGGTCATGCTGGGCACCGGCGCGATCCTGACCTTCCCCGACCCGTGGCCGGACCGCTGGCGCACCGGCGCGACGTTCATGCACGACTGGCTGTTCCTGATCATCCTCGTGGTGACGCTCGGGCACCTGTGGTACGCGGCCAGGGACCCCGGCGCGCTGGGCGGCCTGCTGACCGGGCGGGTGGACCGCGCCTGGGCGGCCCGGCACCATCCGGGCTGGCTCGACGAGCATGAACGGGCGGGCGAAATCGCGTCCGGAAACACACCGGAAACGCCCCCGAAACGGCACCCGGAAAATCCAGACAATCCCCTAAAGACCAGGCCCAATAGGTCTTGAACCGGCGCGGTGGATGTGCTGAGACTAGGACCCGAGGCGAGGTTGGGCGGCACGTCCTCCGCCGGGCTCGTGGCGGGCTCCCGGCATGGTTCTGGGCGGTGCGCGTGACCGCCGGGCCGCGCCCGACCGGCGGTCACCCCGTACCGCCGGCTCCTCGGGCTCGGAGGCGCGCTGATGCCTGTCATGGCCGATCACCGGAGCGAGACCCGTCTGCTGCTGTCCGGACGGCTCGCGTTGGAGTTCTCCTCCTTCAGCCGCGACACCGTGGAGCGCTGTGTCGCGGACGTTCAGGCGTGCATGACCCATCTGGGACTTGAGGCGACCCCCGCGCTGGTGGAACGGATGGCCCGGGAGCATCTGGTCGGGATGGTGAAGTCCGAGCCTCCGTCCGGGCGCCTCCCGCGGGCGAGGGCGAACGGCGGGGATCCCGACCGCGCCCCTTGAGCGGACCTCCCGCCGGTCCGTGAGACGGAACAGCGATGGCGATTCATGGCCCTCGGCCGGAAATGTCCGTATCTAGTACGGTCGTCCGGGGGTCAACGGTTCCGAGTCGTCCCATTTCGGCCGAGGACCTGTGTTCCTGGGCGAGCCCGGCCCCCGGATCTGAGAAGCTAGAGGCGTGAGTCCTCGCAGCCGCCGCCATCCCTCCGGGGATGCGCCGCGGCACGGGCCGCCGCCGTCGGACGAGGTCTTCGCGATTTTCGACGGCATGCTCCGGCACGCCCGCGAGCTGCTGGCGGTGCGCAGCCCGCTGGACGCCGAGCTGATCGTCAGCGAGATCCTGGGCTCCTGGTGGGGCGGCCGGGTGCCGGGCGGCGACGTCGAGGAGGTCATCGGGGAGTCCCTGGTCGACTACGCGGGCGACGTGGGCACCCCGGCCGCGCTCGCCCTGCTGACCGGCATGGCCTACCTGGGCACGCCCCGGCAGGCCGCCAAGGCCGAGCGGGCCGCCCTGGCGCTGATGGAACGCGGCGTGGCGCGCCCCGGCTGGGCCGACCGGGTCGGGATGGTCGTGCCCGAGACCTGCCACGTCTCCCGCGACGTCTACGGCGACCAGGACTCGATCATCTGCACCTACACCTACGGCGGCCGCGACCGGCACGCCCTGGTGATCCTCGTCGACCGCAACAGGTCCGGCACCGTCCACAGCGCCGCGCTGCACGCCTCCGGAGGCCCGCCGCCCCCGCACTCCCTGGAGTCCCTGACCGCCACGCAGGGGCATCTCAGCCCGCCGGCGCCCGGCATGATCCGGGACGCCTGGGTCTCCTCCCAGGTCGACAAGCTGCTCGACCACTGCCGGCGGGAGGGCAGGACCAACCCGCTGATGCGGTTCGAGGAACTGGACCCCCGCGACACCCGGGCGCTGCTGCTGCGCGCGCTGGAGCACACCGACGAGACCCCCGACCCGCCCGTCAACGAGAGCTTCGCGTCCTACCACGCGTTCGTCCGGGCCAGGGTGAGCTCGCTGCCGCCGGACGGCCGCGCGCCCCAGCCGTCGGTGTGGGGACGCGACCGGCGGGCCACGCTCGCCGCCAGGTTCCTGGCGTCCGACGAGGCCGGCGGGCTGTCCGACCTGTCGGCCGCCAGCCGCTGCGTCGACCGCATCATCGACTACGGCTGCGCGCACGACTTCGGCCGCCCGCTGCGGGTCAGCCCGATCAAGTGCGAGATGTTCCTGCTGGACTGGCTGCCCCGCAAGGTGCTGCTGTCGCCGACCGAGCAGGAGGCCGTCCCGCACGTGCTGGCCGCCTGGGTCCGCTGGGCGGGCAAGCGCACCGGGCTGCCCGAGGAGGGCGTGCGCGCCACTCTGGACGCCGTCTGGGACGCCACCGCCAAGTTCGCCGAGTCCTACCGCGACCCGTCGGCGTTCGGGCTCGACCGCGAGCTGGTCGTGCGGCTGCTGCCGGACGGCGAGCTGGAGGCGCTGCCCCGGCGCGCGTTCGCCCTGCCCTACCTGACCGGCCGCTACAGCCTGGCGGGACGGCACCCGCGGTCGGGACGGCACGGCTCGATCGACCTGTCCAGCCTCGACCCGGCCGACCCCGCCGACCGGCGGATCATGCTGGAGTTCGAGCATCCCGGCGCGCCCGAGGAGCATCTGGAGGCGCACGAACGGCTCGCCGAGCGGCTGTGGAACGGCGACCCGCCCCAGCTCTGGGAGACCGCGCAGGCGCTGCTGGACGTCGGGTACGAGCGGCACGAGATCCTGCACCGGCTCATCGACGTCCTGGACCGCTGGGCCGACGACGAGGCCGGGCTGCGCCGTGCCCTGCGTGTCCTTCGTCACGCCGAGCCGCCGGAGTGACCCCACGGCGCCGCGCCCGCCGCGCCCATCGGCGAGTCGGGCGGCGGACCTCGGTGAACTCCCGGTTTGCCAGCGGCGACCCAGGCGACAATCATCGGGGTCTCGGGTACCGGACGCGCGGGGGTCGCGGCCCGACCCCGGGTGATAGGGAGTGATGTCGGTGGAGTGGTCCGAGTTCGCGCGGCGTCTTGGACGCGAGCTGGCCGGTCTCGAACGGGACACCATCCTCATCGTGCGCGAGCGCGAGGAGAGCCGTCACTACGTCCAGGCCATGCGCGAGTCCGACCGGCTGTACGCCGAGGCGGTCAGCAACAACTTCCTCGAAGGCCCGCTGCTGCTCACCCTCGCCGACGAGGAGGTGATGAGCGACGCGGGCTGGCGCCCGCCGGCCGATCCGGCGCCCCGCAACTGGTGGACCGAGCTGCCCGCGTACGCGACGGTCGCCGACCACGGCAGGCTCGCCGACGTCATGGTGACCGCGCTCCGCGACGTGCAGGGGGTGCGGCGCCCCTCCGACCTGGTGTACGAGTCGTTCCACCGCCACGGCACCGGCCTCATCGAGCTGCTGGACTTCGGAATCGAGGCGGCCGACCCGTCCCGCATCACCAAGCGGCGCCACACCACCGTGGAAACCGCCACACCGGCCGTGCCCGCCCTGGCCGCGCCGGTGCCGCCGGGATACGGCGGCGAGCCGCCCGTCCCGGAGGAGCCCGACTCGCTGGAGCCCCGGCTGGCCGACGCCAAGGAACGCGGGGACCACACCACCTACTTCGACCTGCTGCTGACCGCCGACCTCGTGCTGCCCGCGACCGGCCCCGCCGTGGAGGACCCCGAGGCCACCGAGTTCCCCACCACCGTGATCGGCGGCGGCACGTACGTGATGGTGTTCACCTCGCCGCAGGCGCTGGTCCGCTCGGGCCACCGTCCCGGCCTGTACCGCCGCACCTCGTTCGCGCAACTGGCGCTCGGCTGGCCCGACCCGGCCTGGCAACTGGCGATCAACCCGGGCCTGCCCAGCGAGGTCCACCTGGACACGACCGCCATCGCCCGCCTGGACGCCAACCAGCGTTCCCTCAACGCTCCCCCACCCCCCGCCGTCCCGCCGCCCGTCCCCGCCCCGGCCGCCGAGCCGCCCGCGCCCGCGATCCCGGTGCCGTCCCCGGACGTCCCGGCCGTCGCGTCCGGGGTCCCGATGCATCCGCCGCACGGCACGCGCCTGTGGCGCTGGGACGGCGACGGCGACGAGGCCGAGACCGCGGTGCCCACCGCGGTGTTCGACGGCATGACCGGCTCGTGGGCGCCGGTGCGCGCCGACGCCGTCCCAGCACCCCGTACGGACTGACCGGCGTCCGGGCTACCGTCGGGTACGCGACGGCACGACGGACGCGGGAGTGGGACCCGATTGGACTGGAACGACTTCGCCGAACGGCTGGCGATCGAGCTGATGTGGCTGCCGGAACGGTCGTTCCTGATCGTCCAGGGCACCGGCGGGCTGCCGTACGCGCAGGCGATGCGGTCCCGCGATGCGCTGGAGGCCGAGGCGGTGGGCAGCGCGTACCTCCCCGAGCCGTTGACCCCGCAGCAGGAGCGCCGGCTGGCCGCGAACGGCTGGGAACGGCCCAAGGACCCGGACAAGGACAACTGGTGGCAGCGGGTCCCCGTGACCGAACGACCGGGGCGTCCCGTCCGTGACCGGGCCGAACGGTGCGCGGCACTGGCCCTGTGCATGGTCGCGGCGCTCCGGGACGCCTATGACGTCCCGTCCCCGCTCGACCTGGTGTACGACGCAGGGAACGGCGAGACGGGCGAGGCGCTGGAGCTGACGGGCCTGGGGATCCCGCGTTCCGCCGAAGAGGCGGAGGAGCCCGAGGAGCCCACCGGCCCCCTCACCGGCACCGCCCTGGAGGACGCCCTGGCCGCCGCCCGCCAGCACGGCGACCAGGACACCTACCTGGGCTTACTCTCACGCGCCGTCCTCTACCTGCCGGCCCCGGCGGACCCGACCTACGACAACGGGAACCAGTACGCCACCACCCGGTTCGGCGACGAGACGTTCGTCCTGGCCTTCACCTCCCCCGAGGCCATGGATCGGTCACTGCGCGGCCAGGCCGTACACCACCGCGAGGCGCTCCTGCCGGAACTCGCCCGCGACTGGCCACACCCCGAATGGTGGCTCGCCGTCAACCCCGGCCTGCCCAGCGCCGGGTACGCGGAGGCCGACTCCCTCCCCCGCTGCGAGAAGCCGACCCAACCTCCCACCCGACCCGCCCTGGAGGAACCCGCACCAGAGCCACCCCCGGCCGAGGCGATCCTGCGGGACGCGGTCATGCAAAAGGTGCTCCCCCACGAGCATGTCGTGCACTACCTGGAGGGCGGCTACGACCTCGTGTGCGGTCACGTCCACCTCCTGCGGGACGTACGCGACCTCGACACCCCCGCCAAGCTGGTCGACCAGCTCGGGCCGCTCTACAAGGAGACCCCGTTGCGGGCAACCGACGAGGCGCTCCACGTGATCCGGTGGCCGGCGCACAAGCCGACGCTGTTCCGCCACCGCGTCACCGGAGGTCCCCCGGACATCCCCGAGTTCACCATCAACAGCCAGCGCCTCCCGCATGGCGCGGAGATGTACCGGCTCGACCACACCGGCCACGAGACCCTGGTCGCCGCCTACGACGCCGACCTGCGCCGCTGGCTCCCCGTACCCCACGAGGACGGACGATGACCATCCGGCACGGCTTCTACGCGACCTGGCACGGCACCGAGTACGAAGCCAGCCCCGACGGCTCCCAGGTGCGGCTCTACTCCACCACCCAATCCGACGACTTCACACCCGTGACCCCGGACCGCCATGTCAAGGTCGTCCCCGCCGACGATGTCGACCTCACGTACGTGAGCACGTACTGCACCTGGCGCGGCGAAAAGTTCGTCGTCCTAGGCGAACACGAGGGCTGGCTACGCGTGGAACACGCAGGCGGCCAGGCCGCGGTCGCCGAACGCCTGGGCCTGGAAACGTTCGACCGAGGCGTCTACCAAGCCTGGGCCAGAGAAACCGAAGTAGAAGACCTCCACGAGGAAACCACCTAAGCGCCCCCAACCAGGCGCAGGGCGCCCGACCACACGCCAGCGAAACCAAGGTGCAAAGCCCCGGACGGGGACAAGAGGCGAAGCCACCTGCCGGGGCGCACGCAGTGCGATTTCGCAACAAGGCCAAGGGGCACTGCCCCATGGGGG
>NZ_JBIMPP010000105.1:0-19312 GCF_043906805.1 Actinomadura sp. SCN-SB
TCTCTGTGGGTGATGATCGACGGGGTGGGTTGTGGGGGCGTAGTGTCCGGGTATGGGGTCCCCGCTGGTGCTGCTTGATGTTGATGGTGTGCTGAATCCCTTCGAGCGGCCGCATCGTGGCTACCGGCGGCATCGGTGTTCGCCGAACGGTGTCACCTACAAACTGTGGCTGAACTCTCGGCATGGGCGGATGCTGCTCGACCTGGCCCAGTCCGCGGGTGCGGAACTCGCCTGGGCTTCGTTCTGGTGCGACCACGCGAACACGTGGATCGCGCCCAAGGTCGGCTTGCCCCAACTGCCCTTCGTCCCGATCCCGAGTTTCCCTGGGTTGGGCGAGGGCACCACGCTGGGGGCGTGGAAGGTTCGGCATGTCGTGTCCTGGGTGGAGAGACGGCCGTTCGTCTGGTTCGAGGACGAGCCGGATGTGGTGGAGTGCCTCGCCAACGAGAGTGGGCTCGCCGACCATCTGCTGGTCTCCGTGGATCCTCAGATCGGGCTGACCGAGGAGCACATCGAGCGCGCCGGGCAGTGGCTGGCCGAGCTGAGCGCCTGACAACCCTCAGCAGGAGGCGACGAGCCGGGTCAGGACCGCCCTCTCCTCGCCGTCGACCGTCAGCCCGTAGCGGTACTTCACGTCCGTCCAGGAGCGGGCGTACATGCAGTGGAAGGCGGCGCTGGGTGGCAGCCATTTCGCGGGGTCCTTGTCGCCCTTCTCCTGGTTGACGTTGTCGGTGACCGCCCACAGCTGGGAGCTGGTGAGGTCGTTGGCGAACGCCTCGCGCCGGGCCGTGGACCAGGAGTCGGCGCCCGAGCGCCACGCCTCGGCCAGCGGGACCATGTGGTCGATGTCGACATCGGACGCCCGCCGCCAGACGGCGCCGTCGTAGGGGCTGCGCCAGGTGCCGGAGGCGGCGGCGCAGCGGCTGTCGGTCTTCACGCCGGTGCCGTCGCGTCGCAGGACGACCTCGCGGGTGTTGCAGGTGCCCCGCACCGTCCTCCAGTGCGGGAACTTCTCGCGGCTGTAGCCGGAGCCGGGTCGTTCGGGCGCGATCTTCAGCATGGACAGGTGCGCCAAGGTGGCGTGCCTTCCCGGCGGGGTGGGCGGGGCGGCGTGGGACGCGGGGGTGGTCAGGCCCGTGATCAGTGCCGTGACCAGGATGATGGTGAATATACGGTAACGGTGTAGGGGTATTTGGCGGGTACGCGTCGACATGGGCGTCCTTCGTTCCGGTGGTGCTCGACTTGAGCGGCAGGACGAGGATGTCTTCGCGCTGACCTGGGCGGATGCCGCTTTGAGCAGCGCTGACCCCGGTTGGGTACGAGGTTGGGTCGTCGTCAGGGGGTGCTTACGTAGGTGGGCGTCGGCGGGGCAGGATGGCGGGGTCACTCCCCGCGGTTTGAAGGAGCCCTGATGAGTTCGCTCGATGGACGTGTCGCCCTGGTCACCGGAGGAAGCCGTGGCATCGGCCGTGCCATCGCCCTGGGCCTGGCCGGCGACGGCGCCGACGTGGCCATCGCCTACCGGAGGGACGAGGAGAGCGCCCGCAAGACGGTCTCCGAGATCGAGGCGCTGACCCGGCCCGGTCCGGGGCCGCGCGCCTACAAGGCGTCCGTGGACGTCCTAGAGGACTGCCGGGAACTGGCGGCGCGCATCGAGGAGGACTATGGGCGCCTGGACATCCTGGTGCACAGCGCCGGGATCGCCAGCCGGGGACGTGCCGTCGCCGACACCGACCCCGCCGAGCCCGCACGGTTGCTGGGCGTCCACGCGGTCGGGCCGCACCATCTCACCCAGGCGGCGCTGCCTCTGCTGCGGCGGGCCGAGCGCAGCGACGTCATCTTCGTGTCCAGTGTGATCAGCGACTCGTACCCGCCGTTCGGCGCCCCGTACGCGATGGGCAAGGCGGCGATGGAGGCGCTGGCGCACACCCTGGCCAAGGAGGAGCGCGGCCACGGCATGCACGTGAACATCGTCGCGCCCGGACTGGTGGACACCGAGATGGGGCAGCGGCTGATCAGGGCCACGGCGGGGATCGAGAACATCCGCGACCACGACGCCGCGTCCCCCTTCGGGCATGTGTGCAGGCCCGAGGAGGTCGCCGACGTCGTCCGGTTCCTGGTGTCGGACGCCGCCTCCTATCTCACCGACCAGCGGATCGTCGTCGACGGCGGGACGTTCTGACGTCAGGTCCGCGTCCAGTCGGGTTGCAGGAACCCGGCGACCCGCGCCTGGCCCGCGTCCCGTCCCAGCAGGACGACCTCGCGGAACTGCCACAGCATCGCTCCGGTCGGCGCGTGCACGACCCAGTCGGGCCGCAGCCGCATCTGCAGCAGCCGCCCGCCTCCGATCTGCGGCACCCAGCGCGGCGTGTCGTCGGCGGCCAGCCTGCTCAGGCTGACGTGGTGGACGGAGTGGACCTCGTCGGGGCTGGGACGCGGCGTGCCCGGATTGGACGGGGCCACCACGATCGGCGTGATCGAGAACCCGGACGCGGCGGGGAAGTCGTCCAGCCTTCCCAGCACGTCCGCCGGCTCCACGCGCATGCCCAGCTCCTCGTGAAGCTCGCGCAGGGCGGCCTGCTCGGGTGTCTCGCCCTCGTCCGCCCTCCCGCCGGGCAGGCCCCACTGGCCCGCGTTGCGCCCGCGGTAGGCGCGCCTGATGAGGATCACCGAGGGCACGTCCTCGTGCTCCACCACGCACAGCACCACCCCGGCGCGCCGGGATCCGGGGGAGTCGGGGACGGTGGTGTGGGGGAAGGCGCCGAGCCGTGCGGCGGCGGCCTCCCGGAACGAGGGCAGGCTCGCGAGGGGATCCGTCATGCGACCGATCATCTCAGCCGGTGCCGCCGCGCTGGCCACGGGCATAGCGGGCGGGGGACACGCCGACGGCGGCGGTGAAGTCGCGGGTGAAATGCGCCTGGTCGGCGTAGCCCAGCTCGGCCGCCAGCGCGGCCCAGTCGAGGTCGGTCCCGGACGCGGCGCGCTCGGCGGCCTCCAGCATCCGGTAGCGCCTGATCACCCATTTGGGGCCGACGCCGACGTACTCGTGGAAGAGCCGCTGCAGGCTACGCGGGCCGATCCCCAGGTCGGCGGCGAGGTCGTCCACCCGGACCAGGGCGGGGCGCGCGGCGATCCGCTCGACGATCCGCGCGGCCTGTTCGACCCGCGGGTCCGGGACGGCGGGCAGCCGGGCGATCAGGAACGACTCCAGCAGTTCCACGGCCTTGGCGGGGTCGCGCCCGCCGAAGATCTTTTCGCACAGGATCCGCCCGTCGCGGCCGAACACCTCCTCCACGCCCAGCGTCCGGCCCGTGATCGTGGCGACGGGGGCGCCCAGGAACGGCCGGAAGCCGCCGGGCAGGAACCCCACCCCCACCACATGGCCCTCGTCGAAGATCTCCTCCACGAACTCGTCCCTGACCACGCCGGTGATCCGGGGCCGGGTGCCGCCGCCGGTCAGGTAGTGCGTGAAGGTCATGTGGACGCTGGGACGGGTCAGCACCTGCTGCCTGTGCGGCTTGCGTCCGCGCAGATCCCACACCAGCACCCAGAAGAACTCCACGTACCCGGCCAGGGCCGCGGGCGGCGCGATCCTGGTGACCCGGAAGTTCTCCCTGGCCACGCGGGCGTTCAGGATGCCGCGCGTGGACGTGGGCAGGATCCGGGACATGACCTCAGGCTAGCCATGCCGTTGTCGTGTTTTTTCAAGACCGGCGCCGCCACGGCCTCCTAGCGTGGGAAGCGCTTCGAACGGATGAGCGAGCCGGAAGGTATGATCATGGAGCAGCACAGGCTGATGGTGTCCGCCGTGGAGCGGGCGACCCGGATCGTCCGAGGGGTCCCCTCGGACCTCCTGGACGCGCCGACGCCGTGTTCCGGCTGGAACGTGCGGAGGCTGATCAACCACATGATCCTGTGGGCGGGGCCGGGCGCGACCGCCGCCCGCAAGCAGGCGCCCGCCGAGCCGGCGGACGAAGGCCGGGACTTCACCGGCGACGGCGCCTGGGCCGACCGCTACGCGGAGCGGGCCCGGGCGATGGCCGAGGCGTGGGCCGACCCGGCGGCCTGGGAGGGCACGGCCAGCCTCACCGGCGGCCCGGACGGCATGGCCGCGTCGTTCATCGGCTGGATGATGACGGGCGAGTGCGTCCTCCACGGCTGGGACCTGGCCGTCTCCACCGGCCAGGAGCCCGCCTTCCCCGGCGACCTGGTCACCGCGCTCTACGAGCAGACCGTCCCGACCGCCGAGATGGGCCGCGAGTACAAGGTGTACGCCGAGGAGGTGAAGGTGCCCGAGTCGGCGCCGGCCCTGGACCGGCTGCTGGGCCTGACCGGCCGCGACCCGTCCTGGAGGCCCTGATATCGAGGCGCGAGCGGGGGCCGCGGGGTTCTAGGCTGGACGGCATGTCTTCAACGTCTTCGATCCGCGTACGCTTCGCCCCGTCACCGACCGGGATCTTCCATGTCGGAGGGGCCCGTTCGGCCCTGTTCAACTGGGTGATGGCCAAGCAGTCGGGCGGCACGCTGGTGCTGCGGATCGAGGACACCGACGCCTCGCGCAACAGCCCCGAGTGGACCGAGGGCATCATCCGGGCCCTGGCCTGGCTGGGCATGGACGGCGGCGAGTACGAGGGCCCCTACTTCCAGTCCGCCAACGCCGACAAGCACGCCGCCGCCGCCCGCACCCTGGTCGACTCCGGCCGCGCCTACTACTGCGACTGCACCCGGGAAGACGTGGTGGCCCGCACCGGGGACCAGCACAAGGGCTACGACGGGTTCTGCCGCGACCGCGGCCTGGACCCGGGCCCGGGGCGGGCGCTGCGCTTCCGCACCCCCTACGAGGGCCAGACGACGGTGGTGGACCTGCTGCGCGGCAAGCCGGTGTTCGAGAACGCCCTCCTGGAGGACTTCGTGATCGCCCGCGCCGACGGCTCGGTGACGTTCCTGCTGGCCAACGCGGTGGACGACATGAGCCAGGGCATCACCCACGTCGTGCGGGGGGAGGAGCACCTGCCGAACGCGCCCAAGCAGCAGCTGCTGTGGGAGGCGCTGGGGTCCGAGCCGCCGGTGTGGGCGCACATCCCGGTGATCGTCAACGAGAAGCGGCAGAAGCTGTCCAAGCGCCGCGACAAGGTGGCGCTGGAGGACTACCGGGCCGAGGGCTACCTGCCCGAGGCCATGCGCAACTACCTGATGCTGCTGGGCTGGTCGCCCTCCGGCGACCGCGAGATCGTGCCCTGGGAGGTGATCGTCGAGGAGTTCCGGATCGAGGACGTCAACACCTCCCCGGCGTTCTTCGACGAGAAGAAGCTGCGCGCGTTCAACGGCGACTACATCCGGATGCTGCCGGTGGAGAAGTTCATCAGCGCCTGCCTGCCGTTCCTGGAGGACGCGCCGTTCGAGGTCGACATGGCGGTGTTCGCGCAGCTGGCGCCGCTGGCGCAGACCCGGGTCGCGCTGCTGTCGGAGATCGTGCCGATGGTCGACTTCGCGTTCCTGGACGAGCCGCCGGAGGACGAGCGGTCCTGGGCCAAGGCCATGCTCAAGGGGCCCGCCGACGAGATCCTCGCCGGAGCCGAGGACGCCTACCGCGACGCCCCCTGGCGGGCCGACGAGCTGAAGACCCGGCTGGAGCAGGTGGGCGCGGAGCACGGCCTCAAGCTCGGCAAGGCGCAGGCGCCGGTCCGCGTGGCCGTCACGGGACGCACCGTGGGCCTTCCGCTGTTCGAGTCGCTGGAGATCCTGGGCCGGGAGCGCACCCTGGCCCGCATCGCCGCCGCCCGCGCCAGGCTCGCGTCGGCCACCGGCTGAGCCGGCGCCAGGGCCCGTCAGGGGCCGGGGTCAGGGGGCCGTGCCGCCGGGGCGGCCGACGGTGTCGCGCAGGTCGGCGACCCGGCGGTCCAGCTCCTCGAAGTCCTCGCGCAGCGCCTGGGGGATCCGCTTGGCCACGTCCTCCAGCTGCTCCTCCACGGCCGTCAGGCGCCGGTCCAGCTCCGCGGCGGCGCGCGCCTCCCCCTCCGGGACGGTGCCGGGCTCACGCCCGGGGTCGGTGGACGGGCGCGCCTGGAGCAGCGCGGCCTGCTCGCGCAGCAGCGCCGCCTGCTCGCGGAGCAGGGCGGTCTGGTCGCGAAGCTGCTTGTTCTTGTTGTGCAACTCCACGAACACCGACACCTTGGCCCGCAGCACCCACGGGTCGAACGGCTTGGAGATGAAGTCGACCGCGCCCGCCGCGTACCCGCGGAAGGCGTAGTCGGGGTCGGAGTTCACCGCGGTCAGGAAGATGATCGGCAGATCGCGGGTCTTGCGGCGGCGCTTGATGTCGCGGGCGGTCTCGAACCCGTCCATCCCCGGCATCACCACGTCCAGCAGGATCACCGCGTACTCGTCGGTGAGCAGCGCCTTGAGCGCCTCCTCACCGGACCGGGCGCGGACCAGATCCTGGTCGAGCGAGCTGAGGATGGCCTCGAGCGCGATCAGGTTCTCCTCGCGGTCGTCCACGAGCAGGATCTTCGCCTTGTCGTCCACGCGTGCCCTTCTCCGATTCCCTGTCCCCGAGTCCTGCCCCGCCCGGCCGTTCCCCCGATCCCTCCCGTCCCGCCCGTCCGGCGTGCCGCGGCCCCGGCCTACCGGACGACCGACGGCTGCAACCAGTTGCGCATGACGTCCAGCAGATGATCCACGTCCACGGGCTTGGGCACGTAGTCCGACGCGCCGGACGCCAGGCTCTTCTCCCGGTCGCCCTTCATCACCTTCGCCGTGATCACGATGATCGGCAGCTCGGCGAACTGCGGCATCTCGCGGATCGCGGCGGTGGTGGCGTAGCCGTCCAGGCCCGGCATCATCACGTCCATCAGCACCAGCGCCACGTCCGGGTTGCGGTGCAGCAGCTCGATGCCGGCGTGCCCGTCCTCGGCGTACAGGACCTCCATGCCGTAGCCCTCCAGCACGCTGGTGAGGGCGAACACGTTCCGGACGTCGTCGTCGACGATCAGCACCTTGCGTCCCGACAGGACGGTGTCCAGGAACCCGGTGGGCGGCTCGTCCAGCAGGCCGGTCAGCGCCGGCTCCTCCTCGCCGGGCCGCTCGGCGGGCGCGGGCTGGTCGGACGGCATGACCGGCTCCATCGGCGGCGTGGCCGCCGGGCCCGGGTCGGTCGGGCTGGGCGTCACCGAGGCCGGCACCGGCTCGTCCGGCAGCACCGAGCGGCGCCGCCCGTCCGGCTCGGTGTACTGGGCGGGCAGGTACAGGGTGAACACGCTGCCGTGCCCCGGCTCGCTTTCGGCGTGGATCTCCCCGCCCAGCAGCCGCGCGATGTTGCGGCTGATCGACAGGCCCAGCCCGGTGCCGCCGTAGCGGCGGCTGGTGGTCCCGTCGGCCTGCTGGAACGCCTCGAAGATCACCTGCAGCTTGTCGGCGCTGATCCCGATCCCGGTGTCGATCACCCGGAACGCGATCACGTCCGGGGTGTTCCACAGCGCGGGCAGGGTGAAGCTGATGTCCCCGGCCCGCTCGATCCGCAGCCGCACGTCGCCCTCGGCGGTGAACTTGACCGCGTTGGACAGCAGGTTCCGCAGCACCTGCTGGAGCCGCTGCTCGTCGGTGTACAGCAGTCCCGGCACCTCGGGGGAGACCTCCACCGCGAAGTTCAGGCCCTTGTCGGTGGCCAGCGGCCGGAACGTGGCGTCGACGTAGTCGACCAGCCCGGAGACCGCCAGCCGCTGCGGGTGCAGCTCCATCTTCCCGGCCTCCACCTTGGCCAGGTCCAGGATGTCGTTGATCAGCTCCAGCAGGTCGGTGCCGGAGTCGTGGATGGTCTGCGCGAACTCCACCTGCTTGTCGGTGAGGTTGCCGCCCGGGTTCTCCGACAGCAGCTTGGCCAGCACCAGCAGGCTGTTGAGCGGGGTGCGCAGCTCGTGCGACATGTTGGCCAGGAACTCGCTCTTGTACCGGGACGAGATCGCGAGCTGCTCGGCGCGCTCCTCCAGGGTGCGGCGGGCCTGCTCGATCTGGAAGTTCTGGATCTCGATCGCCCGGTTCTGCTGGGCCAGCAGCGCCGCCTTCTCCTCCAGCTCGGTGTTGGAGTTGCGCAGCTCGCCCTGCTGCCGCTGCAACTCGTCCGAGCGCTCCTGAAGCTCCTGCGCCAGCCGCTGCGACTCGGCCAGCAGCGCCTCGGTGCGGGTGTTGGCGCTGATCGCGTTCAGCGTGACCCCGATCGTCTCGATGAGCTGCCGGAAGAAGGCCAGGTGGACGTCGGTGAACCGGCTGAAGGAGGCCAGCTCGATCGCGCCCAGCACCGAGTCCTCGAACGTGATCGGCATCACGATGATGTTGACCGGGCTCGCCTTGCCGAGACCCGAGCCGATCTTGACATAGTCGGCCGGGGCGTCGGCGATCAGGAGCGTGCGGTGCTCGGCCGCGGCCTGCCCCACCAGGCCCTCGCCCAGCGTGAACCGGACCTTGCCGACCTTGTTCTTGGCCACCCCGTACCCGGCGATGAGCACCAGCTCGGTCTCCTCGCCGGAGTGCTCGGCCAGGTAGAACCCGCCGTACTGGGCGTTGGCCGTGGGCGTCAGCTCGCTCATGATCAGCTCGGCCACCTGCATCAGGTCGCGGTGGCCCTGCATGAGCCCGCCGATCCTGGCCAGATTGGTCTTGAGCCAGTCCTGCTCCTCGTTGGCGCGGGTGGTCTCGCGGAGCGTGGCGACCATCAGGTTGACGTTGTCCTTCAGCTCCGCCACCTCGCCGCGCGCGCTCACGGTGATGTTGCGGCTCAGGTCGCCGGTGGCGACCGCGCTGGCCACCTCGCCGATCGCGCGGACCTGGGTGGTCAGGTTCCCGGCCAGCTCGTTGACGCTCTCGGTCAGCCGCTTCCAGGTGCCCGACACGCCCTCGACCTCGGCCTGGCCGCCCAGCCGCCCCTCGATGCCCACCTCGCGGGCCACCCTTGTCACCTCGGAGGCGAACGAGGACAGCGTGTCCACCATCGTGTTCAGCGTGGTCTTCAGCTCCAGGATCTCGCCCTGCGCGTCCACGTCGATGCGGCGGGTCAGGTCGCCGTGCGCGACCGCCGTCGCCACCTGCGCGATGTTGCGGACCTGGTAGGTCAGGTTGGACGCCATCCCGTTGACGTTGTCGGTCAGGTCCTTCCACATGCCGCCCGCGCCGGGCACGATCGCCTGGCCGCCCAGCCGGCCCTCCGTCCCGACCTCGCGTGCGACGCGGGTCACCTCGTCGGCGAACGCGGAGAGGGTGTCGACCATCGTGTTGATGGTGTCCTTGAGCTGGAGGATCTCGCCCTGCGCGTCGACGCTGATCTTCTTGGTCAGGTCGCCCTGCGCGACGGCCGTGGTCACCTGCGCGATCCCGCGGACCTGCGTGGTCAGGTTGTTCGCCATCGAGTTGACGTTGTCGGTGAGGTCCTTCCAGACCCCCGACACGCCGTGCACCTTCGCCTGGCCGCCCAGCCGTCCCTCCGCGCCCACCTCGCGTGCGACGCGGGTCACCTCGTTCGCGAACGCGGAGAGGGTGTCGACCATCGTGTTGATGGTGTCCTTGAGCTGGAGGATCTCGCCCTGCGCGTCAACGGTGATCTTCTTGGTCAGGTCGCCCTGCGCGACGGCCGTGGTCACTTGGGCGATGTTGCGGACCTGGTAGGTCAGGTTGGACGCCATCCCGTTGACGTTGTTGGTCAGGTCCTTCCAGACCCCGCTCACGCCCGGCACCCGGGCCTGCCCGCCCAGCCGTCCCTCGGTGCCGACCTCGCGGGCCACCCGGGTCACCTCGTCGGCGAACGCCGACAGCGTCTCCACCATCTGGTTCACGGTCAGCTTCAGCTGGAGGATCTCGCCCTGCGCGTCCACCGTGATCTTCTTGCCCAGGTCGCCCTCGGCCACCGCCGTGGTGACCTGCGCGATGTTGCGGACCTGGTAGGTCAGGTTGTTGGCCATCGCGTTGACGTTGTCGGTCAGGTCCTTCCAGACCCCGCTCACGCCCCGCACGTTGGCCTGGCCGCCCAGCTGCCCCTCGGTGCCGACCTCGCGGGCCACCCGGGTCACCTCGTCGGCGAACGCCGACAGCTGGTCGACCATCGTGTTCACGGTGAGCTTCAGCTCCTGCAGCTCACCGGTCGCCTCGACCGTCACCTTGCGGGTCAGGTCCCCGCGCGCCACCGCCGTGGTCACCTCGGCGATGTCGCGGACCTGGTCGGTCAGCCGCCCCGCCATCGCGTTCACCGCGGCCGTCACGTCCCGCCACCGGCCGGTCATGCCGCGCCCGGACGCCTGCCCGCCCAGCCGTCCCTCGGTGCCGACCTCCCGGGCGAACTGGGTGACCTCCCAGGTGAACTTGTCCAGCAGATCCACCATGGAGTTGACCGACTTGGCCATCCGCAGCAGCTCGCCGCGCATAGGACGGCCCCCCACCCGCAGCTCCACCCGCTGGTTCAGGTCGCCCTTCGCCACCGCCTCCACCACCTGGTACATGCCGGTGGCCAGATCGGAGAGCTTGTCGACGATCGCGTTCGCGTCCTCCACCGCCAGCGCCCAGCTGCCCTTGAGCGTCCCGGGCGCGATCCGGCCCCGCAGCTGCCCCTCACGGCCGATCTCCCGCCGCACCCGGGACAGCCCGGACGTCAGCTGCTCGCCGTTGTCGCGGATCTCCTCCAGCAGGGCGGCCGCCTCGGCCACCGCCCCCTCCCCGGGGACGTCGACCTCCGCCTGGATCTTGCCGTCCCGCACCGCCGCGAGCGCTTTCAGCAGCGGCGCCAGGTCGGCGTCGCTGTAGCGGGGCGTGGTGTCACGGAAAGAGCCTGCGTTGGCCCGCGACCCGGAATGGGCGCGCGTGCCGGACGCGGTTCGGGGCATGGTGTCGACCTCCTGGCCCGCGAATATGGGTATACGGGGATCACCGATACCTGGTCCGGTGCCGTGCCTGTGCCGTCTCTGTACTCTACGTCGCCGGGCGGTCCTGGACCGGCCGCGCCGGTACGCCTGAACCTCCGGGCGCGGGCTTGTAGTGTGCGTGTTACGGTCTGTCGTGCTTACCGCACGGTAGTGCCTTTCCGGTGGAAGAGGGCACCGCCTTTCCGGCTTTCCGGTGGAACGGCGTTCCCGGCCGGCCACCGGTCTGTCACGATAGCCGGACCCGGGCCCCCGCCGGGCCGGCAGGCGATGACCGCGAGAGCGAAGGACGAGCAGTTGAAACGGCAGGCGGTCTCGGCCACCTTCCCGTCCGCGGCGACCTCGGTGGCGGACGCGCGCCGGTTCGTCCGGCGCGTGCTGGCCGAATGGGGCATGGAGGAGGCCGCCGACGACGCCGTCCTGGCCACCAGCGAGCTCGCCACCAACGCCGTCACCTACGCGGGCACGTCCTTCGAGGTCGCCTGCCGGCTGACCGACGAGGGCGACATCCAGGTCGAGGTCCGCGACCTGCACCCCACCCGCGCCATCGCCATGCCCGGGATGAACGCCTCCAGCGGGCGGGGCCTGCCCTCCATCGCCCGGCTGGCCGCGTCCTGGGGCGTCACCTACGACCGCCGCGCCAAGGGCGTCTGGTTCCGGCTGCCCAATCCCGGCTCCTCCAACGGCACCGCCCCGCCGCGGGTGTCGTCGGAGGACCCTGGCCTGATCAACGGCGGCCCCGTCACCGCCGAAGCCGCGCCCGGCCGGCCCCGGGCGGGCGACCGCGCCCGTCCCGGCGCCGACGAGCGCGCCCCCGCCTCCAGGAGCCCCCGCGCCGCCGGACGGACCGGGCAGCCGGGACGGCACGGCGACGGCGCGGCCCGCGTCCACGACGAGCCGGAGGTCGCCTCCGGGCTGCCCGCCGGAGGCGACCGCATGCTCCGGTCGCCCGCCGCCCGCGACTCCCTCGAGAGCGCCGTCACCACCGTCCGGGACGTCCTGGACGCCGACGCCGCCGCCGTCCTGCTCACCGAACGCGACGGGCGGCTCGTCCTGGGCGCCGCCACCGGCCTCCCCGGCGACGTCCCCCTCGGCGAGCTGTCGGTGGTCAACCTCGGCCCGGACGCCCGCGCCGGCGAGCCCTGGGTGTCCTCCGACGCCTCCGACCCCATCGCCGCCGCCCTGCGCGCCCGCTCCCTGGCCGCCGCGCCCCTGGAAGCCCAGGGCCGCCTCACCGGCGTCGTCGTCGCGCTGTCCTCCGCCCCCGGCCGCTTCGAGGAGACCGCCGCCGCCCGCCTGGGCCGCATCGCCGACGAGATGTCGCTGTCCCTGGAAAAGGCCAGGGTGGGGGAACTGGAACGGTCCTGGCGCGGCTGGCTCAGCTTCGTCGCCGAGGCCAGCGACCTGCTCGCCGGAACCCTCGACCAGGAGCGCACCATGGCCCTGGTCGCCCAGCTCGTCGTGCCCCGCCTGTCCACCTGGTGCGCCGTCTACACCACCGCCGAGACCGGCGCCGCCCGCCTCGCCTACGTCTGGCACGCCGACGAGACCCGCGCCGACGGCCTGCGCGAACTCCTCGAACACGCCGACCCCGGCCCGTCCATGGACTCCCCGGGCCCCTGGCACGGCCTCGCCGGCGCCCCCCAGGACGTCCGGGCCGCCGCCGGGCCCACCGCCGCCGACCAGGCGTTCGCCTTCCCGCTGATCGCCCGCGGCCGCCGCATCGGCACCATCGTCATCGGCCGCCCGCCCGGCGACCGCTTCCCCCGCAGCGCCATCGAACTGGCCGAGGAGCTCAGCCGCCGCGCCGCCCTCGCCGTCGACAACGCCCGCCTGTACTCCGAGCAGACCGCGATGAGCAGCGCCCTCCAGCGCAGCCTCCTCCCGCCCGCCATCCCCGAGATCCCCGGCCTGGAGGTCGCCGTCGTCTACGAACCCGCCGGGGAGGGCAGCGAGGTCGGCGGCGACTTCTACGACGTGTTCGAGACCACCGGCGCCTCCGGCCCGGCCTCCGCCGCGTCCCGCTGGCGGTTCGCCATCGGCGACGTGTGCGGCACCGGGCCGGAGGCCGCCGCCGTCACCGGCCTCGCCCGGCACGCCCTGCGCATCCTGGCCGCCGAGAACCTGTCCGTCCCCGACGTCCTCGGCCGCCTCAACCGGCTCATCCTCGCCGAAGGCGAACGCGGCCGCCTGCTCACCCTCCTGCACGGCGAGATCGCCCCCCGGTCCCGGCGGGACGGCGTCTCCATCAGGCTCACCAGCGCCGGGCACCCGCCGCCGCTGATCCTGAACCCCGACGGCAAGGTCACCGAGGCCGCGTCCCCCCAGCCCCTGCTGGGCGTGTTCGACGGCGTCGACTTCCGCACCGAGACCGTCCAGCTCCGCCGCGGGCAAGTGCTCCTGTGCGTCACCGACGGCGTCACCGAACGCCGCTCCGGCGCCCGGCTGCTCGGCGACGGGCACGGGCTGGAACGGCTCCTCGCCGGATGCACCGGCCTCAGCGCCGGCGCCGTCGCCGCCCGCATCCAGCGCGCCGTCCGCGACTTCGGCCCCGAGCCCTCCGGCGACGACGTTGCCCTCATCGTTCTCCGGGCGTCATGATGGAGTCCGGCAATCGGTAAGGTGGGGTGGCGTGGGGCTTGCCTTGCACACGACACGACAGGACGGCCGCGCGACGATCGCCGCGCGCGGCTCGATCGACCTGCACTCCTCCGAGGAACTGCGGGCGCGGCTCACCGAGCTGGTCGACTCCGGCGAGCGCGAAGTGGTGGTCGACCTGACCGCCGTCGACTTCTGCGACTCCTCCGGCCTCAACGTCCTGGTCCGCGCCTACAAGCACGCCCGCGCCCAGAACGCCATCCTCACCGTGACCGGCGCCTACGGCCGGGTCGAGAACGTGCTGCGGACCACAGGACTCGACCGCTTCCTCATCAGCGGCGCCGCGGGAGAAGGAGTCGGCTGATGCGCCGGGCACGGCCCCCGCAGGACGTGCCCACGCCTTCCGAGGACGAGCGGCGGGCCGGGCACGGGACCACCCCACGATGACCGAGACCACACTGCGCGCCGCCCCCCAGACCGAGGCCGTCGAATACGCCCGCCGCCTCGCCGCACGCACCATGCGCACCTGGGCGCTGATGGAACGCGAAGAACTCGTCACCGCCATCGTCGCCGAACTCGTCGCCAACGCCGTCCTCCACGCCGGCACCGCCCTCGAACTCCGCCTCCTCCGCAGCCCCGGCCGCGTCCGCGTCGAAGTCCGCGACCGCGCCGCCCAGATGCCCCGCCTCACCGTCCCCGGCCCCCTCGACGAATCCCACCGCGGCCTGTTCATCGTCGACCGCTTCGCCAACGACTGGGGCGCCGACCCCGTCACAGGCGGCAAGGTCGTCTGGGCTGAGGTTGCCGTGTAAGCGCAAGCCGCGCTCCTCGCCTGGCGGCTCGTCGCTTGCTGCGCTTACGTGCGATCGCTGCATCGCTCCGACTCGCCTTGGCGGCTCGCTTCGCGATCAGATTCTCGCTTCGCTCGAATCTGCCTTCGGACGCGATCACAGCGCTTGGGCGCCGTTCGGGGCCGGGGTGGTGGCTGAGGTCGTCGTGGAGTGTCAGACGGCCTTGCGGTAGAGCTCGGCGACCATGAAGGCCAGGTCCAGGGACTGGCTGCGGTTGAGGCGGGGGTCGCAGGCCGTCTCGTAGCGCCGGTGCAGGTCGTCCTCGTCGATCGGGTGGCCGCCGCCGACGCACTCGGTCACGTCGTCGCCGGTGAACTCGATGTGGATGCCGCCCGGGTGGGTGCCCAGCGCCCTGTGGACCTCGAAGAAGCCGGTGACCTCGTCCAGTACGTCGTCGAACCGGCGGGTCTTGTGACCGCCCCTCGCCTCGAACGTGTTGCCGTGCATGGGATCGCAGATCCACGCCACACGGGCGCCGCTGCGCTCCACCTTCTCGATCAGCGGGGGAAGCACGTCCCTGATCTTGCCGGCGCCCATGCGGGTGATGAACGTCAGCCGTCCCGGCTCCCGCTCCGGGTCCAGCCGGTCGATCAGCGCCAGCGCGTCGTCGGCGGTGGACGTGGGGCCCAGCTTCACCGCGATCGGGTTCCGGATGTGCCGCATGAACTCCACGTGCGCCCCGTCCAGCTGGCGGGTGCGCTCGCCGATCCACACCAGGTGGGCCGACACGTCGTAGGGGAGGCCGCTCAGGTGGTCGATCCTGGTCAGCGCCCGCTCGTACTCCAGCAGCAGCGCCTCGTGGCTGGAGTAGAACTCCACGGTGTGGAACTCGTCCGGATCGGCGCCGCACGCCTTCATGAACGTCAGCGCCCGGTCGATCTCACCGGCCAGCCGCTCGTACCGCTTGCCCGCGGGGCTGCCCGCCACGAAGTCCTGGTTCCAGGCGTGCACCTGCCGCAGGTCCGCGTACCCGCCCTTGGTGAACGCCCGGCACAGGTTCAGCGTGACCGCCGAGCAGTGGTAGGCCCTCAGCAGCCGCCACGGGTCGTTGCGGCGCGCCTCGGGAGTGAAGTCGAACCCGTTGACCGCGTCCCCCCGGTAGGCGGGAAGCTCCAGCCCGTCCCGGACCTCGGACGGCTTCGACCGCGGCTTGGCGAACTGCCCCGCCATCCGGCCAATCTTGACGACCGGCACGCTCGCGGCGTAGGTCAGCACCACCGCCATCTGCAGAAGCGTCTTCAGCTTGTTCTTGACGGCGTCGGCGTTGGACCCCTCGAAGGTCTCCGCACAGTCCCCGCCCTGGAGGACGAACGCCTCACCCCTGGCGACCTCCGCGAGACGCTGCTTGAGCTGGTCGCACTCCCCGGCGAACACCAGCGGCGGCTGCTTGGACAGCTCCCGCGCGACCGCCCGGACCTCCCCGGGATCCTCCCATTCGGGCTGCTGCTGGGCGGGGAGGGCGCGCCACGCGTCCAGATCCCCCGAGAAGTTCATGGCCATGTCGAGATCCAACCTGACTACCGATCTACCTGGACGGGCGATGCCAGGTGGATGGTACGCGGTGGACGCGAAAGGACGGGACGGCGACCCGCCATACGCGGTGGCGGAACCGTCCCGTCCGCTACGTCGTGGTCGGCCATGGAGATCGGGTCGGGCAGCCTGCGGGGGTGCGCCGGGACGGTAGGGCCTGGGTCAAGCGGCCTTTGAAGGCGAGGCCGCGCGGACCGGATTACGGGAACGCCTGGGCTCGTGGTCCAGGCCCATGCCGGTCCTGGGGCCGGCGCCCGCGGCCGGACGCCGAGCGGCGGTGTCCGCCCCGGCGCGTGCGCCCGCAGGGCCACCCGCGCCCGCGAGCGCCCGGCGCCCGCTGAAGTCCGCCTCGGTCGCCAACTGACGCAGCCGCCGCAGCGACCGGTCGGTGATCTGCCGCACGCGGTTGTGGCTCAGCCCGTACTGGGCGCCGATCTGCGCGTACGACTGCGGCTGCCCGCTGTCCATGCCGAACCGGGCCCGCAGGATCGCCTCCTCGCGCTCCGGAAGGCGCTCCAGCAGCCGTGCCAGGCCCTCCAGGTCGTCCAGAGCCATGATCTCCGCCTCGGGGGTCACGCCCTCCGGGTCCTCGAGCAGGTCGCCCATCGGGGTCTCCCCGGCGTCGTCCACCGTCGCGTCCAGGCTGGCGGGATCGCGGCGCCAGCGCAGCAGCTCGTCCACATGCTCCACGTCGGCGCCCACGGCGATCGCCAGCTCCTCGCGGGACGGCTCGCGGCCCAGCTCCCGCCCGAGCTGCCGCTCGGCACGGCGCAGCCGCGACAGCTCCTCCTCCACGTGCACCGGCAGCCGGATCGTCCGGGCGGTGTGGCTCAGCCCACGCCCGATCGCCTGCCGGATCCACCAGGTGGCGTACGTGGAGAACTTGTAGCCACGGCGGTAGTCGAACTTCTCGACCGCCCGCATGAGGCCCAGATTCCCCTCCTGGATGAGGTCGATCAACGGCAGCGAGTCGGTCGGGTACTTGCGTGCTATGGAAACGACGAGCCTCAGGTTGGCCTCGACGAACCTCCTCTTGGCGCGCAACCCGGCCTCGACGAGCTCCTCCAGCTCGTCGACGGTCGCGCCCTCGGGAAGCGCTCCCTGTTCCAGGAGCTGTTCGGCGTACAGGCCCCCCTCGATCGCCTTCGCCAGATCGACCTCCTCCACCGCGTCCAGCAGCGGGGTACGGCCGATCCGGTCCAGGTACGCCCCGACGAGATCCTTGTCGGGGGCGTCGACCCTGTCGCCCTTGGTACGGGTTGCAGCCATCCTGACCCTTCTCCGATGCGATCTCCGTAGAGGCACAACGCCCAATTACCCGCTGGGATTCCCGGGCAGGGAATACCCCGGGCCCGCTGACCGCTCTACCCGACCTGATACCCCAGGTGAAGAGAGGACGACATGGCAACGGTCACACTGACCGAAGAGAACTTCGACGAGGTGGCCCAGGGCGACGGGATCGTCCTGGTCGACTTCTGGGCGGAATGGTGCGGGCCTTGCCGTATGTTCGCCCCCATCTTCGAGAAGGCTTCGGGCTCGCACCCCGACATCGTCTTCGGCAAGGTCGACACGGAGGCCGAGCCCGGACTGTCGGAGCGCTTCGGCATCGCGTCCATTCCGACGCTCATGGCGATCCGCGACGGCGTCATCGTGTTCGCCGAGCCGGGCGCGCTGCCCGACGCCGTCCTGGAGAACGTGATCGAGCAGGTCCGCGGCCTGGACATGGAGGACGTCCGCCGACGCCTCTCGTCTTCCTGACCCCGCCGGCTCTCCGCCCCCGTCTTGCGAGGCGTACCGGTACGCGCCGCGACCGGGAGCGGGTCCGGGGTGGTGCCGGGCGCCGATCCGGCACGACCATGGCACAGGCAAAGGGGGCGGCCGTTAGGCGGTTTGACATGACCGGTTACGGCCGCCCTGACCCGGGAGGACTACGTCGAGAACGGCCGCCGGGACGGCATGAAGGCCCGCCACCGCCGCGTGATGACCCTGCCGGACGAGGCCGACCGACTGACCACGCGTTACGACAACGGCGTCCTGGAGGTGGCGATCAACCTCCCGGGAGCGGGCAGGGGCCCCACACCGCTGCACCGGTAAGCCCGTCCCGTCGGCGTCCCCTGCCTGAAGAGACCCCTGAGCGACGTGGCTTGGGGTTGGGCGCAGGCATCCTTGGCATCCCTCAAGATGGACGGATGCTCGCCGACGTCGTCCAACACCTCATGTGCCCCATCTGCGGGAGGCCCCTCGCGCTGGAGACGAACGCTCTGCGTTGCCCTGCGGCGCATTCGTTCGACATAGCGCGGCAGGGCTACGCAAACCTGCTGTCCGGGAACGCACGTCCAGGCACTGCCGACACGCCGGAGATGGTGAAGGCCCGGGACGCCTTCCTGGGCGCGGGACATTTCGACCCCCTGACGCGTCTACTGGGCGAGCGCGCAACGGACGGGTTGCAGCACGGCGCCGTCGTGCTGGACGCGGGCGCCGGGACCGGGCACTACCTGCGGGCTGTCCTTGACAGCACACCCGGTACAGTCGGGCTCGCCCTGGATATCTCTAAGCACGCCGCTCGGCGAGCTGCACGCGCACATCCACGCATAGGCGCCGTCGTCGCCGACGTGTGGCGCCCCCTTCCCATGCGGGATGCGGCCATGGACGCCATCATCAACGTCTTCGCGCCACGCAACCCGCCCGAGTTCCAACGGGTCCTCAAACCGGGTGGGGCGCTGTATGCCGTCACCCCCTCAAGCCAGCACCTGGGCCCGTTGGTGCGCACGCTGGGACTGCTGTCGGTCGACGACCGGAAAGACGAGCGCATCGATGCCGCGCTGGCGGGACACTTCGTCCTAGAGGTGCGGGAGAACCTGAAGGTCGAGGCGCGGATGAGCCGTGGAGAGGTGGCCACGCTGGTGGGCATGGGGCCGAGCGCCCATCACGTGTCCGCGGTAGACCTGGCCAAGCACCTCGCGGCCCTGCCCGAGCCGGTCACGGTGCCGTTGTCGTTCGTACTGTCCACGTACCGCCGCATCGACTGACGTCCTCAGCGCCCCACGGCGTGCAGCAGGACGCCGTGGGGGCGCGGAATACCCGTTGACCGCCAAGCGTTGACGGCAGGTGCCCGCGAGGCAAGGCCGGTCCGCCGATTTGACGTTGCATCGGCAACCACCTACTGTCTCGTCTGCCCCAAGGGGATGCGGGACGCCGGAAGGCGGACGGCCCCGAGGAAGCAACCAGAAATCGGTTCGAGCCCTCCACGGGCTGATGTACGATGGACTGGTTCGCCCGAACGGGATGCAGGACGCCGCGAGGTGGCCGGCCCGATGGGCACTCCCAGCTGATCGACGAAGGCGGCCTTCGGGCGCGCCGAGTCCGGTCTGCGGGAATTCCAGGCGACTTCGCCCGTCGATCGATCCTTACGATCGGTTTGACAGCCGAGGAACA
>NZ_JBIMPP010000106.1:0-17775 GCF_043906805.1 Actinomadura sp. SCN-SB
CCGCCTCCGGGCCGCCGGCTCGCTCATGATCCGGCCCGTCCCCGCCCGCTCATGGCAGCTCGCCCCGCCTGGCCCGGCCGATCGCCCGCCGGTACCAGTGGGCGCTGTCCTTCCAGCGCCGCTCGCCGGTGGCGTAGTCGACGTGGATCAGGCCGAAGCGGCGGTCGTAGCCGTAGGCCCACTCGAAGTTGTCCAGCAGCGACCAGGCGAAGTAGCCGCGCACGTCCACGCCGCCGTCCTCGATGGCGCGCCGCATCGCGGCGATGTGGTCGTTGAAGTAGGCGATCCGGTCGGTGTCGTGGACGCGGCCGTCCGGGGTCGGCTCGTCGTGGTAGGCGGCGCCGTTCTCGGTGATGACCAGGGGCAGGCCCGGGTGGTCGCGGTGCAGGCGCAGCAGCAGCTCCTCCAGGCCGGTCGCGTCCACCGGCCAGCCCATCGCGGTGCGCGGGCCCGGCTGCTCGACGAACTCCACGTCGTCGCAGCCCACGAAGGGCGACGCCTCGCCCTGCTTGTGGCCGTCGGCGTGGTCGCGGGGCGAGGCGCCGTCCCATATGCGTACGAGCGTGGGCGAGTAGTAGTTCACGCCGAGCGTGTCGAGCGGCGCGGCGATCGTCTTCTCGTCGCCGTCCCGGACGAACCCCCAGTCGGTGATCGCGGCGGTGTCCTCCAGCAGGTCGGACGGGTAGCCCCGGCCGGTGAGGGGGTCCAGGAAGACCCGGTTGGCGACGGCGTCCACGCGCCGTACCGCCTCGGGCTCGCCGCGCAGGTGATGGAGGTTGAGGGTGATCGAGTGCTGCGCGGCGGGAGCGGCCGCGCGCAGCTCCCGCGACGCCAGGCCGTGCGCCAGGTTGAGGTGGTGCGCGGCGGCGAGCGCGGCGGCCGGGTCGGTACGTCCGGGCGCGTGCACCCCGGCGGCGTAGCCGAGGAACGCCGAGCACCACGGCTCGTTCAGCGTCGTCCACGTGTGGACGCGGTCGCCCAGGACACGTGCCACCTGCGCCGCGTACTCGGCGAAGCGGAACGCGGTCGAGCGCTCGGGCCACCCGCCGGCGTCCTCCAGCTCCTGCGGGAGATCCCAGTGGTAGAGGGTGACGTACGGCGCGATCCCGTTCTCCAGCAGGGCGTCGACGAGCCGCGAGTAGAAGTCGAGGCCCCTCCGGTCGCCGGACGCGACGCGCGGCCAGGCGATGGAGAACCGGTAGGCGTCCAGGCCGAGCTCGGCCATGGAGGCGACGTCCTCGCGCCAGCGGTGGTAGTGGTCGGTGGCCACGTCCCCGGTGTCGCCGTTGAGGGTCTTCCCCGGGGTGTGGCTGAAGGTGTCCCAGATCGAGGGGACGCGGCCGTCCTCGTGCACCGCGCCCTCGATCTGGTACGACGCCGTGGCGGCGCCCCAGACGAAGCCTTCGGGCAGGGCGCTGCCGCCGCCTTGTCCGGACCGAGGCGTCATGAAGTGATCCCTTCGGTGTTCCCTTGCAGGGTGACGAGGAGGTGTGCGTCGGTGGCCCGGATGAGAGCGCCTTGGTCGTGGCCGGTCACGGTGCCGCCCTGGACGGTGATGGAGGCGGGGTCGGTGTTGACGAGCAGGACGTTCCACTCCCCCGCGTTCTCGGCGGTGACGCGCAGCTCGCCGCCCTGGCGGGCGGTGGTGAAGGAGGCGTCGGCGACCTCGGTGGTGACACGCGCGCCGTCCCGCGGTTCGTACACGCGCAGGGTCACGCCTTCCGCGTGGGGGTAGTCGGGACGGTCGTCGACCGCGCCCTCGGGGATGACCGCTCCGGGCCGGACGAGCAGGGGCACGCTGTCGAAGCCGTGCCGTTCCCGCACCCAGCGTCCCCCCTGCACGCGCTCGCCGGTGAGGTAGCGCGTCCAGACGCCGTCGGGGACGTAGTACGCGACGTCGCCCTCCACGGTGAAGACGGGCGCGACCAGGAGATCGTCGCCGAGCATGTACTGCCGTTCGAGGTGCGTGCAGGCCGGGTCGTCCGGGAATTCCAGGATCATCGCGCGCATCATCGGCAGCCCTTCCTCGTGGGCCTGCCGTGCCGCGCCCGCCAGGTACGGCATGAGCCGCATCTTCAGGCGGGTGAAGAGCCGCAGGACGTCCACCGACTCCTCGTCGAAGAGCCACGGCACGCGGTAGGAGCGGCTGCCGTGCAGGCGGCTGTGGGACGACAGCAGCCCGAACGCGATCCAGCGTTTGAACAGCCCCGCGTCCGGCGTCCCCTCGAAACCGCCGATGTCGTGGCTCCAGTAGCCGAACCCCGACAGGCCCAGGGAGAGGCCGCCGCGCAGGCTCTCCCCCATCCCCTCGAACGTCGATTCCGAGTCGCCGCTCCAGTGCACGGGAAAGCGCTGCCCGCCCGCGGTGGCCGAACGCGCGAACACCACCGCCTCGTCCTCGCCCCGCCGCTTGCGCAGCAGCTCGAAGACCGTCCGGTTATAGAGGTAGGTGTAGTAGTTGTGCGCGCGTTCCGGGTCGGAACCGTCGAAGTAGACGACGTCGGTGGGGATGCGCTCCCCGAAGTCGGTCTTGAAGCAGTCGACGCCCATCTCCAGCAGCGCGTCCAGTTTCGCCGCGTACCATTCGCGCGCCTCGGGGTTGGTGAAGTCGACGACCGCCATGCCCGGCTGCCACAGGTCCCACTGCCACACGTCCCCGTTCGGGCGCCGGAGCAGGTAGCCACGCTCCTTCGCCTCCGCGAACAGCGGGGAGAGCTGCGCGATGTACGGGTTGATCCAGACCGAGATCCGCAGCCCGCGTTCCTTGAGGCGGCGCAGCATGCCGGGCGGGTCGGGGAACACCCGCGGGTCCCATTCGAAGTCGCACCACTGGAACTCGCGCATCCAGAAGCAGTCGAAATGGAAGACGCTCAGCGGCAGGTCGCGCTCGGCCATCCCGTCGATGAAGCCCGTGACGGTCGCCTCGTCGTAGGAGGTGGTGAACGAGGTGGACAGCCACAGCCCGAACGACCAGCCGGGCACGCGGGCGGGACGCCCGGTCAGCGCCGTGTACTTGCGCAGGATCTCCTTCGGCGTCGGCCCGTAGATGAGGAAGTAGCGCATCGACTGGCCCTCGACCGAGAACTGCGTCCGCGCCACCGCCTCCGAGGCCACCTCGAACGACACCAGGCCCGGATGGTCGACGAACACCCCGTAGCCGGCGTCGGTCAGGAGGAACGGCACGTTCTTGTACGCCTGCTCGCTGGCCGTGCCGCCGTCGGCGTTCCAGATGTCCACCTGCTGGCCGTTGCGCACCAGCGGGCCGAACCGTTCGCCCAGCCCGTACACGTGGTGGTCGACGCCGAGGTCGAGCTGCTCCCGCACGTAGTGGCGGCCGTCCTCGGTGTCGATGACCGCGGTGGATTTGGGACGGGTGCCGGTCAGCCTGCGGCCTCCGGCGAGGACGTCCATGCCCCAGTGCTCGCCGCGTCCGAACCGTACGGTGAGCGCGCCCGAGGTGAGGCTGGCCGCCTCGTCGGTGATGGCGACCTCCGCGTCCGGTGGCGGGTCGGTGGCCAGGGCGAACGCGGGGCCGCGCGGCTCCTCCCCCGCGAAGTGGGTGATGGTCACGCCGATCACGTCAGGCGCGGCGGCCGTGCACGCGATCGTGACCAGCGGCCCCTGCAGCAGGTCGCCGCGGTGCCGGATGCGCTGGACGGGCGCGTGCACGACCAGGGAGCCGGGCGCGGGCGCCGCGCAGTCGAGCATCTCGACCGGGTACGACGCCCGCACGCCCTCCCGCATCCTCCAGTAACCGTCGGTGAACTTCATCGAGCCCCTTACTGGTCATTTGACGGCGCCCGCGGTGAGCCCGCGGGACAGGGTGCGCTGGAAGATCAGGAAGAAGGCCACGGTGGGCAGCAGCCCGAGCAGCGAGGCGGCGCTGGACATGGTCGCGTCCATGAGCCGCTGGCCCTGGAGCACGCCCAGCGCGACCGACACCGTCTGGTTGTCGTTGCTGACGAGGAAGACCAGCGGGATCAGGAACTCGTTCCAGGTCCAGACGAAGAAGAACACCGCCAGCACCGCGAGCGTGGGCCGGACCACCGGCACCACCACCTGCCACAGCACGCGCCAGCGCCCGGCGCCGTCGATCCGCGCCGCCTCCAGCAGCGGGCGGGGGAACGCGCCCAGCACGGAGGACAGCAGGTAGGTGCCGAAGGCGCTCTGGATCACCGTGAACACGATGATCACGCTGAGCCTGGTGTCGTACAGGCCCACCTGCTTGGCCAGGTAGTACAGGGGGTAGACCAGGGACTCCTGCGGCAGCGTGTTGGCCAGCAGCAGCACGGCCAGCACCCACATCCGGCCCTTGATCCGCCCGATGCCCAGGGCGTAGGCGTTCAGCACCGACAGCAACACCGCCAGGACCGCCACCGACCCGCTGATCAGCGCGCTGTTGAGCAGCACCTGCCCGAAGCCGACGCGCTCCCAGAACCCGGTGATGGCGTCGAGGCTCACCCTCTCCGGCGGCGCCAGCGGGCCGTTCGCCGAGTAGTCCTCCGGCGTCTTCACCGCGTTGAGCAGCACCACGGCGAACGGGATCAGCATGACCGCGGCGAGCGCGACCAGCGCCACCAGCGTCGCGTACGCCGACGGGCCGCGGCGCCGCTTCCCGCCGCCGCGCCGGCCCAGCGCCGGAACACCGCCGGCGCGGGCCGCGATCGTCCCCGCACTCCGCTCGGTCATGACGGCTCCGGCTCGGCGGCGTTCTGCGCGCGCAGGAACACCACGGTCAGCGCGACGATGATGAGGGTCAGCACGGTCGAGATCGCGGCGCCGTACCCGACATCGGTCTTGTCGAAGAAGTTCTGGTACGAGTAGTACGACGGGACGTTGGTCGCGCCGCCGGGGCCGCCCTTGGTCAGCACGTAGATCGGGCCGAACACCTTGAGCGCGGCGATGGTCGTCCACAGCAGCACCACGAAGATCTCCGGACGGATCTGCGGCACCGTCACGTGCCAGAACCGGCGCGCCCAGGACGCCCCGTCGATCTCGGCCGCCTCGTACAGGGACGGATCCACCCGCTGCAGCCCGGACATGAACACCACCAGCGGGAACCCGATCTGCACCCACACCATGACGACCATGACCGTCCACAGCGCGGTGGCGGGGTCGCCGAGCCAGTCGTGGGCCAGCGCGTCCAGGCCCACCGCGCCCAGCACCGCGTTGACCGCACCGTCGTCGGGGTCGAGCAGCCACGACCACACCACGCCCGCGATCACGATCGGCAGCACCTGCGGCAGGTAGAGGCAGGCGCGCAGGACGCTGGCGGGGCGCGGGCCGAAATGGCGGTCCACCAGGTCGGTCAGCAACGCCGCCAGGACCAGCCCGATCCCGGTCGGCACGACCGCCATCGCCACGATCACCAGGACGTTGTTACGGAACGAGGACCAGAACTCCCCGTCGCCGGCCAGCTCCCGGTAGTTGGCGAGGGCGACCCAGCCGGGGGTGCCGACGCCGTCCCACTCGGTGAGGCTCACCGCCACGTTCATCGCGAACGGCACGCCGATCACACCGGTGAACAGCACCAGCCCGGGAACCAGGTACGGCAGGTACCCGAGCCGGTCCCGCCTCCAGGTCGTCGCGGTCACTTGGGCACGCCGTCGTCATAGGCCCGCTGGACCTCCCCGAGGATGGAGGCGGGCGAGCCGGAGCCGTTCATGATCTTCTGGCCGGCCGCCACCCACTTGTCGTAGAACGCGGGAACCGGCCAGTCGGGGTAGTAGGCCAGCCCGCTGTTCCGCGACAGCGAGTCGAAGTTCTCGACGAGCCGCTTGGTCCTCGGGTCGGTGATGGCCTGCGGGTCGGCCGCGACCGGGATGCCGCCCGCGTTGCCCAGCGCGTTCTGGATCTGCTTCTTCATCGTGATGTCGATGAAGTCGTAGGCCAGCTTCTTGTTCTTCGAGCCCTTCGGGATCACCCACAGGTTGCCGCCCGATCCGAGGGTCAGCTTCGAGCCGGGCCAGACGAAGGTGTCCCAGTCGAACCGGACGGTCTTGGCGACGCGGCCGAACCACCAGCTCCCGGAGAACATCATCGGGTAGTCGCCGCGCATGAACGCCGACCCCGCGTCCTCGGCCTTGCCGCCCACCGAGCTGCGCGCGATGTACCCCTTCTTCACCCAGTCGGCGAAGGTGGTGGCGGCGTAGGTCCAGGCCGGGTCGGTCAGGTTCGCCTTCACCGTGTAGCGCTGGTAGGCGTCGACCCAGGCGGGATTCGCCCGGTCGAGGGCGAGCTGGTAGATGAACTGCTGCGCCATGTACTCGGCCCCGGCGTTGGCGAACGGGGTCATTCCCTTGGCGACGAAGGCGTCCATCGCGGCGAGCAGCTCGGGGTAGGTGGTGGGCACCTTCACGTCGTGCCGCTCGAAGAGGTCCTTGTTGTAGTAGACGACGAGGTACTCGGCGTAGTTGGGGACGCCGAACCACTTGTCGCCGCCCATCGTGCCCCTGGCGTCGTACTTCGAGGTGACCTGGATGTTGGGCGCGAGCAGCTTGTCCCAGCCGCGCTTGGCGACCTCGGCGGTCATGTCCTCCAGCAGGCCCTGCTTGGACAGGAGCCCGGCGGTCGCGTTGCCCTTGTTGTACTCCATGACGTCGGGGGCGTCCTTGGAGTTGAGGACCATCGGCGCGGTCTTCTGGATCTGCTCGAAGCCCTTCTCCTCGAACTTCACCTTGACGCCGGGGTGGGTGCGCTCGAACTCCTTGATCGCCTGGTTCCAGGCCACGCCCATGGCGCTGTCCGGCGACTCGTAGTGCCACAGGCGCAGCTCGTTCGGGTCGGACTCGCCGCCGCCTCCGCAGGCGGCCAGCGCCGTCAGCGCCAGTGACCCCGCGGCGAGCGCGGCCGTCAGCGCCGCGCCCCTGCGTGCCTTGATCATGGGTGCTCCTCCGGGTGGGGGTCGAGGGCCCCGGTCAATCGAAGCGCTTCGACTAGGGATCGCCCGGATAGTAAGCGCACCGGCGACACCGCACAAGAGGGACGCGACCCCCATTTTCCGGACAAGTCGCTGACCTGCGGCGATATATGGGAGCGCTCCCATATTGGCCACCGCCGGGCCGGGGCTGTGGGCGGGACCCGGCCCGGCGGCAGATCAGCGGGCGCCGTAGAGGTGCTCCAGGGCGAGCTGGTCCAGGCGCTCGAAGGCCGCGCCGCGCTTGGCGAGGGCGTCGATGTCGGGGGTGAAGTCGCGGACCGACCGCCAGGTCTCGTCCTCGGCCAGGGTCGGGACGGACAGCTCGTCCACCCGGGCCGCGCGCAGCGCCTCCTGCACCTCGGGGTCGGCGCGGAACGCCCGCACCCGCTCCCGCAGGATCAGCCAGTTGCGCATGCAGGCGGCGGCCGACACCCATACGCCCTCGTCGTCCTCGGTGCGGGGCGGCTTGAAGTCGAAGTGGATCGGGCCGTCGTAGTCGCTCTGGTCGATCAGGTCCACCACCCAGAACGCGCCGCGCGCGTTGCCGGCGCCGAACCGCAGGTCCTGGTCGTAGCGCGGGCCGTTCTGGCCGTTGAGGTCGATGTGGAACAGCTTGCCGTGCCACAGCGCCTGGGCCAGCCCGTGCGCGTAGTTGAGCCCGGCCATCTCCTCGTGCCCGACCTCGGGGTTGAGGCCCACCAGCTCGGGGTGCTCCAGCTCGTCGATGAACGCGAGCGCGTGCCCGACGGTCGGCAGCAGGATGTCGCCGCGCGGCTCGTTCGGCTTGGGCTCGATCGCGAAGCGCAGGTCGTAGCCCTTCTCCAGGACGTAGTCGCCGAGGATGTCGAAGGCTTCCTTGTAACGGTCCAGCGCGGCCCGCACGTCCTTCGCCGCGCCGGACTCGGCGCCCTCGCGCCCGCCCCAGGCCACGTAGACCTTGGCGCCCAGCTCGGCGGCGAGGTCCACGTTGTCCATCACCTTGCGCAGCGCGAACCGGCGCACGTCCCGGTCGTTGGAGGTGAACGCGCCGTCCTTGAAGATCGGGTGGCCGAACAGGTTGGTGGTCGCGGTGGTCACCACCAGCCCGGTCTCCTCCAGGGCCTTGCGGAACGCGGAGATCTTCCGGTCCCTGGCCGCCGCCGTGTCGTCGAAGTCGAACACGTCGTTGTCGTGGAAGTTGACCCCGTACGCGCCGATCTCGGCCAGCTTGCGCACCGCCCGGTCGGCGGGCATGGGCGCCCGGGTCGCGGGACCGAACACGTCCACCCCCTGCCAGCCCACCGTCCAGATCCCGAAGGAGAACCTGTCCTCAGGCCGCGGGGTGTAACGGTCGTCGCTCATGAACTGTCCCCTCCAAGGGTCTCGCTGGTGTCGCGTAGCGCGGCGTACCTGCCGCGGACCTCCTCGGCCGCCGCCCTGTCGGCGTCGGTCGCGGTGAACTTGGTGGCGGGGGCGGCGGGCCAGCGCGGCGGCTCGGGCGTCCCGGCCAGCGCCCACGCGGCCTGCCTGGCGGCGCCGAGCGCCACGTACTCGCCGGGCTCGGGCACCGTGACCGGCGTGCCGAAGATCGCGGGAGCCAGGGCCTGGACGGCGGCGGACCGGGCGCCGCCACCGATCAGCAGCGTACGCCGGGGCCGCACGCCCTGGGCGGCCAGATGGTCCGCCGCGTCGGCGAGCGAGCACAGCAGCGCCTCGACCGCGGCCCTGGCCAGGTTCTCGCGGGAGGCGTTGGACGTGGTCAGCCCGGTCAGCACGCCGGTGGCCCGGGGACGGTTGGGCGTCCGCTCGCCGTCCAGGTAGGGCAGGAGGGCGATGCCGCCCGCGCCCGGCTCGGCGGCCAGCGCGAGCTCGGCCAGCTCGTCCAGGCTCGCGCCGGTCAGCGCGGCGGCGGAGGTCAGCACGCGGGCCGCGTTCAGCGTGGCGACCAGCGGCAGGAACCGGCCGGACGCGTCGGCGAACCCGGCGACCAGCCCGGACGGGTCGGCGGCCGGGGCGCCGGAGACCGCGAAGGCCGTCCCGGACGTGCCGATCGACACCACCAGGTCGCCCTCGCCCAGGCCGAGGCCCAGCGCCGCGCCCATGTTGTCGCCGGTGCCCGGGGCCAGCCGCCCGCCCCAGGGCGTCTCCCCGACGGTCTCGGCGGGACCGGCCACCCGCGGCAGCTCGGGCACGTGCCCGAGCGCGGCGCGGACGAACTCCGGCAGGTAGCGGCCCTCGGCGGGCGACCAGTAGCCGGTGCCGGAGGCGTCGCCACGGTCGGTGGCGGGCTCGGGCGCGCCCAGCCGCAGGGTCAGCCAGTCGTGCGGCAGCATCACCGCCGCGGTGCGCCGCGCGTTCTCCGGCTCGTTCTCGGCCATCCAGCGCAGCTTGGTCACGGTGAAGGACGCGACGGGCACGCTGCCGGTGCGCTCCGCCCACGCCTTGGGGCCGCCGAGCTCCTCGGTGAGCGCGCGGGCCTGCGGCGCCGAGCGGGTGTCGTTCCACAGCAGCGCCGGGCGGATCACCTCGCCGTTCTCGTCCAGCGCCACCATCCCGTGCTGCTGCGCGGCCACCGCGACGGCATCCGCCCGTTCCAGCAGGTCCCGGGCCGATCCGAGGGCCTCCCACCAGTGCCGGGGATGGCACTCGGTGCCGTCCGGATGCGGCGCGGTGGCCGAGCCGACCACCGTCCCGTCCGCGGCGTCACACAGCAGGACCTTGACCGACTGCGTCGAGGAATCGATCCCGGCGACGAGCACTGCCCCTCCTCCGCGCGGTCATGCGCCGCGGCGCCGAAAACTTGCGAAAACATTTCGAGGGCTTGCGATCGTGAGCAGACTAAACCGCCGTGAGCCACCGCACAATCCATCCGCCCGGGCGGAGCGGAAAATGATCAAGGCGCGTAGTTCATGACATGGTCATGGAGCAGCTTCGGCGCGTCCGGGTCCCGGCGGCGGAAGGCGTCGATGAGCCGGGCGTGCTCGGCCGACTTGGAATAGATCTCCGTCCTGTGCAGCCGCAGGGACAGGGTCGTCCACAGCTCGATGCCCAGCGACTCCCACACCGACATCAGCAGCCGGTTGCCGGCGGTCTGCACCACCTCGCGGTGGAACTCGATGCTCAGCCGCATCTGGGCGTGCAGGTCGCCGGACTCGGCGGCCTGCGCGAGCAGCGCGTTGTGCCGTTCGAGCGCGTCCACCCGCTCGGCCAGGCGGGGCAGCGCCAGCTCGGCGGCGGTGCGCTCCAGCCCGGCCCGCACCGGGAAGATCTCCCCCAGGTCGCGCTCGGTGAACGCGCGGACCCGGGCGCCCCTGTTGGGCAGGCTCTCCACCAGCCGCAGCGCCTCCAGTTGGCGCAGCGCCTCGCGGACCGGGCCCTGGCTGACGCCCAGCTCGGTGGCGATCCGGCGCTCGACGAGGCGCTCGCCCGGCTCCCAGCGACCCGAGCTGATGCCCTCGACGATGAACTCCCTGATCTGGTCGGCCAGACCGGTGCGCAACAGCTGAGCTGACTCGTTCACGCGACAATGGTAGAGGTCAGACGGGAGTCGGCCGGTTGGCGGCCGTTCCGTCCGCCGCCCCGTGGGTGCATACTGGAACCGTAATGATCGATCATTGATCAATGATGATCGATGGAGCCCCGCGGTGACCCCGCGGGCCGCTCTTGAGCCGAGGAGAGAACGCCGATGGCCGAGACCACCAGGGCCCGCCCCCGCCGGACGTCCGCCCCCCGCACCGGAGCGGGCACCGGATCCGGGACGGGCGCGACGACCGCCCCCGACCCGGAGGAACTGGTCGGCTATTACCGGCGGATGCTGGTGATCCGCCGCTTCGAGGAGCGCGCCGCGCGCGCCTACACCGAGGCCAAGATCGGCGGCTACTGCCACCTCAACCTCGGCGAGGAGGCCACCGTCGTCGGCCTGATGGCGGCGCTGCGCCCCACCGACTACCTGTTCACCAACTACCGCGAGCACGGCTACGCGCTGGCCAAGGGGATCTCCGCCGAGCGCGTCATGGCCGAGCTGTACGGCCGCTCCACCGGCGTGTCCAAGGGCTGGGGCGGCTCCATGCACATGTTCGACGCGCAGGCGCGGCTGCTCGGCGGGTACGGCATCGTCGGCGGGCAGGTCCCGCTGGCCACCGGCGCCGCCCTCGCCGTGACCTACAAGGGCGGCGACGAGGTCGTGATGTGCCAGATGGGCGACGGCACCGCCGCCATCGGCGCCTTCCACGAGTCGCTGAACATCGCGGCGCTCTGGGACCTGCCCGTCGTGTTCGTCGTGGTCAACAACGGGCTCGGCATGGGCACCCCGGTCGAGGCGTCCGCCGCCGAGCCGGAGCTGTACCGGCGCGGCACCGCGTACCGCATGGACAGCGCCCGCGTGGACGGCACCGACGTGATCGCCGTCCGGGACGCGGCGCGGGTCGCCGTCGAGCACGCCCGCTCGCGGTCCCGCCCCTACCTGCTGGAGACCGTCAGTCCCCGGCTGCGCGGCCACTCCGTCGTCGACCCGGCCCGCTACCGCAGCAAGGAGGAGCGGCAGGCCCTGCTGGAGCGGGACCCGGTCGCCGCCCTCGCCGACCGGCTGGAGAAGGACGGCGTGCTGACGGCCGAGGCGAGGGACGCGCTGGACGCCGAGGTCACCGCCGAGGTCGAGGCCGCCGCCGCGTTCGCCGACCAGAGCCCCGAGCCGGAGGTCTCCACGCTGTTCGACTACACCTACGCCACCCCCGTCCCCGGTGAGCAGCGCCGCCTGCCCGCCGACCCCGTCTTCCGTTCCTGAGGAGTCGCGTCGTCATGGCACCCATCACCTACCGCCAGGCCCTCAGGGAAACGCTCCGCGCCGAGATGCTCAGGGACGAGAACGTCTTCCTGATGGGCGAGGAGATCGGCGTCTTCGAGGGCTCGTACAAGATCACCGAGGGGCTGCTCAAGGAGTTCGGCCCGCGCCGGGTCCGCGACACCCCCATCGCCGAGGAGGGCTTCGTCGGCGCCGCCATCGGCGCGGCCATGCTGGGGCTGCGCCCGGTCGTCGAGATCATGACGATCAACTTCTCGCTGCTGGCGCTGGACCAGATCGTCAACCATGCCGCCAAGATCTACGGAATGTTCGGCGGGCAGGCGAGCGTCCCGCTGGTCATCCGCACCCCGGGCGGCGGGGGCCAGCAGCTCGGCGCCACCCACTCGCAGAACGTGGAGCTGTTCTACTCGTTCGTCCCCGGCCTGAAGGTGGTCGCACCCTCCACCCCGGCGGAGGCGTCGGCGATGCTCAAGGCCGCGATCCGGGACGACGACCCGGTGCTGTTCCTGGAGAACCTCGCGCTCTACAACACCAAGGGCGAGCTGCCCGCCGAGCCCGCGCTGATCGAGCCCGCCGAGATCGGCCGGGCCGCCGTCACCCGTCCCGGCACCGACATCACCATCATCGGCTACTCGCGGATGGCGCACGTGGCCCTGGAGGTGGCCGAGACGCTGGCGGCCGAGGGCGTCTCCGCCGAGGTCGTGGACCTGCGCAGCCTGCGTCCCCTGGACCGCGAGACGATCGTGGAGTCGGTGCGGCGCACCGGCTGCGCCGTCGTCGCCGAGGACGACTGGCTGACCTACGGCATCGGCGCGGAGATCGCCGCCACCATCCAGGAGGGCGCCTTCGACTGGCTCGACGCGCCCGTCCGCCGCGTCGCCATGGCCGAGGTGCCGCTGCCGTACGCCAAGCCGCTGGAGACGGCCGCGCTGCCCTCCGCCGGCTCCCTGCTCACCGCCGTCCGCGACACCCTGCGCGCGACCGGCCGCGCCGCACTGGAGACCACCGCCCCATGACCGAGATCCTCATGCCCCGGCTCTCCGACACGATGGAGGAGGGCGTGATCAGCTCCTGGCAGAAGAAGCCCGGAGACCCGATCGCCGTCGGCGACGTGCTCGTCGACATCGAGACCGACAAGGCCGTGATGGAGTACGAGGCGTACGAGGCCGGCGTGCTCGGCGAGATCCTCGTCGGCGAGGGCGAGACCGCCGCCATCGGCACCCCCATCGCCGTCATCGTCCCGGAGGGCACCAAGGTCGAGGCTCCGGCGAAGGAGACCGTCGCGGCCCCCGCCGCCGCGGCCTCCGCGCCCGCTCCCGCGGCTCCCCCTCCTGCCGCCCCGGCCCCGGTCCGGACGCCGCGTGGGACGCGCCCGCCGTCCTCGCCGCTGGCACGCAGGCTGGCCCGCGACCACGGGATCGACCTGTCGACGCTCACCGGCAGCGGGCCCGGTGGACGGATCGTGCGCGCCGACATCGAGGCCGCCATCCGCAACACCGCCCCCGCACCCGCGCCTGAGGCCACCCCGGCACCTGCTCCCGCGGCCGTGACCCCGGCTCCGGCCCCGGCTACTGCTCCGGCTGCGGACGAGGACGTACGCCGCGTTCCGCTCAACCGGTTCCGCAAGGTCGCGGCACGCCGGCTCACCGAGAGCAAGCGGAACGCGCCGCACTTCTACCTCAGCCGGGAGGTGGACGCCGAGCGGCTGCTGGAGTTCCGTGCCGAGCTGAACGCGGCGCTGGCCCCGGCGAAGGTCAGCGTGAACGACCTGATCGTGAAGGCCGCCGCCACCGCGCTGCGCGAGCATCCGGCGGTGAACGTGTCCTACACCGAAGAGGATCTGGTCTTCCACGAGCGGATCAACATCGGCGTCGCGGTCGCGGTGGAGGACGGCCTGCTGGTGCCCGTGATCAGGGACGCCGACCGCAAGAGCGTGTCGCGGATCGGCGAGGAGACGCGTGCGCTGGCCGCCAAGGCCAGGGAGGGCAAGCTGACCGCGCAGGAGATGAGCGGCGGCACGTTCAGCGTCAGCAACCTGGGCATGTACGGGGTCGGCAGCTTCGCCGCCGTGATCAACCCGCCGGAGGCGGCGATCCTGGCGGTCGGCGCGGTACGGGACGAGCCGGTCGTCCGCGACGGTCAGGTCGTCCCGGGCAAGCGGCTGGCGCTGACCCTGTCGGTGGACCACCGCGCCACCGACGGCGCCACCGGCGCGGCCTTCCTCGCCCGCCTCGCCGAGATCCTGGAGAACCCCCTCCTCATCGTGGCGTGACGACCGCGTTCCCGCGTGCCTCGTCGGGGGTGACGGGGCGCAGGACGGTGGTGTAGGTGTACGTCCGGTCGGGGCGGACCTGGTACTCGGGACGCACCGGGTTGGGGGTGTCGCCCACACCGGACACCGCGTGGTTCACGTGGAGGGTGTTCCAACCCGGGTTGCGTTGGAGAGCGAACGGGTAGAGCGCGCGATCCAGGTCGTCGTACGGGGTGACGCTGACCTCCAGGTCTCCGGCCACCAGGAGTCCCGCGCGGCCATCGGTGAGCATGGCCCAGCGCACGTCGTCATGGTTGCCGTGGTCTTGGGGGCGGTAGTACGAGACGTACTGCTGGTCGACGGATGACGACCACACGCCCATGCGGGTGCCGTCCTTGCGGTCGTTGTAGTTCTCGACGGGGCCGCGGCCGTACCAGGCGAAGGACTTGTAGCGGTCCGGCAGCTTGAGCGTGTAGCCGACTCTGGCGAGATAGGGCAGGGTGCGTGCGCTGCCCTGCGGCACGACCCGGTGTCTCAGGTCGATCTGGCCGGAGCCGTCGATGGCATAGGTGGCGGTCTGCTCGAAGAAGGCACCGCCGGTGCCGTTGACCCGGCTGGCGATCTGGACGGTCACTCCGCTGGAGCCGTCCGGGGTCACCGTTATCTCACCTGGTGTGGTGGTGAGGCGGTCAAGCCCTGCCTTGCGCCAGTCCTCGCCTTCGGCGTTGCCCCAGGTGTAGGTCTCGTTGCTGATGGGCGGGCGCCACACGTCCAGTTCCGGGCCGGTGCGGAGGAGCTCGGTCCCCCTGTAGCGCATCGAGGTGAGCGTGCCCTTGGCGCGGTCGAAGACGTAGCGGAAATCGCGGCCGGTGACGATGATCTCGTCGCCGTTCCGCAACGTGGAGACCGCGCCCGTCGCGGGTTTCTTAATGCCGGGGACCTTCGTTCCACCGGCGGAGAACTGGCCGAAGCCGACGACATGGCCGGACGGCGCGTACCACGTATTCCTGTTCAGGACGACATCGACCGTCAGCCACCGCTCGTTCTCGGACGGGGCGGGTGGGATCGCCACCTGAGCCGTTCCCCCGGGTTTCAGGTCGAGCGCTCGCGTACCGGAACGGATGACACGCTTGCCTTCGCTGTAGCGCCACCGCAATTGCAGGTCGGACGTGCCGGCGAAGGCGCGCTCGCTGGTGACCGCGACACCGTCGTCCGTCCGGGTGACACGGATCGGCGATTGCACCCAGGCGAGCTGGGCGAGTTCGGGTTGGAGGTAACGGTCGGCGCCGACCAGCCCGTCCACTCCGGAAAGGCTCTGCCCGTTGGAAAGGAAGCCGCCCTTCCGCGTGAACTGGTCGAAATTGAGAGCGAGTACGGCGTCGCCGGCCGGATCCGCGCCGGAACCCAGCTCGCCCGGTGTGAGGGCACGGCCGTAAATGCGGACTTCGTCGATCGTTCCGTGCGCCATGCGACCGCTGTAGTTGTCCTGCATGGTGCCGGAGTTCCGGCCGATGTTGACATCACCTGACGACCAGTCGATGGTGCCCGAGTACGCGACGCGGGCGGCCTCCCGCCCGTCCACGTAAAGGCGCAGTGCGGTGCCGTCATAGGTCCCGGTGACCCGGTGCCAGGTGTCGTACCAGTTGGACGGCACGGGCGCGCGGACGGTACGCCAGGTGCCCCCGCTGAAGATGTAGAACTCTAGGGTGGTCTCGTTCGACATCTTGAGGCCGTACTGGTGGTCGCCCTTCGTCATGATGGTGAAGTCGCCGGACCACGGGCGGACGGGCTTGACCCACGAGTCGAGGGTGACGGCGTTCCCGATGAGGTCGAGCCTGCGGTCCCGGTAGACCTCGACGAAATCGTCCAGGCCGGAGAAGTAGAGCGCCTTACCTCTGTGCCCGTCGACCGTTCTTGGCAGCCCCTGCGTCCACGCCAGGATGCCGTTGCCCGAAGAGTCGGGAGTGGTGATGAGCGGGTGCCGCAGGTTGGCCTCCGCCCAATCCCAGATGAAACCACCTTGGGTTTGCGGGTGGCGGCGTATGACCTCCCAGAATTCACGGAAGTTGCCCAGGCTGTTGCCCATCGCGTGGGCGTACTCCCCCATGATGATGGGCTTGGTCGTGGCCGCCGCCTGCTGCTCCAGCCGCGCCGGAGTGGGATAGCGCGGCCCCCAGACGTCCGCGAACGGGGCGTCGCCATCGGGACTGTTGGACTGGTGATACAGCGGCCGCGTCGGATCGGTCTCGCGCGCCCACTCCGCCATTTTCGTGTGCGCCTGGCCGAGGCCCGCCTCGTTCCCGGTGTCCCACAGGAAGACGCTTGGATGGTTCTTGTCACGCGCCACCATCGCCTGGAAGCGTTCGAGGAACGCCTTCTGCCATTCGGGCCGGTCCGCCAGGCAGTCGCGCCGGTCACCCGCGGGCCTGGTGCAGTTCTCGTAGTTGTGGGTCTCGATGTCGACCTCGTCGTCGATGTAGAGACCGTGCTTGTCGGCCAGCTCGTAGAAGTAGGGATCGGACGGGTAGTGCGCCGTCCGGACCGCGTTGATGTTGAGGCGTTCCATCAGCGCGACATCCGCTTCCTGGCGCCGGCGCGTCTGGTGCCGTCCGGTGTCGGGATCGGTCTCGGGACGGTTCACGCCCTTGATGAGGACGCGCTTCCCGTTCACCAGCAACCGCCGGTCCCTGACCTCGATCTCGCGGAAGCCCACATCCTCCCAGACGCTATGGACGACACCCGAAGGCCCGGACAGCTCCAGCCGCAACCTATAGAGCGAGGGCGTCTCATCACTCCATTTCGCCGGATTGGAAACGGGCGCGCTCATCCGCAACCTCGCGCCGTCACCCCCTACATTCACCCGCCCAGCAAAAGCCGTCACAAGACGACCGTCCGGGCCGAAAAGGGTCCCCTTCACGGTGTGCTCGCCCTGCGTTCCGCCCTTGCTCGCCAGGGTCAGCGTCGTGTTGAGCGTCGCGTCCCTATACGACTCGTCCAAATCCGTGGTGATGTACGCATCCCGAACAAAGGTCTTGGGAGTCGAGTACGCCCACACCGAACGGAAGATGCCGCTGTAACGCCACTGGTCCACGTCCTCCAGGTAAGAGCCGGCACTCCACCTGTGCACCTGCACCGCCACCGTGTTGCCACCAGGCCGCACATCCTCGCTGATGTCGAACTCCGCGGGCGTGTAACCCCCTTGGTCATAGCCCACGTACCGCCCGTTCACCCACACGAAGTACGCACTGGTCACACCCTCGAATCGCAGGAACGTGCGCCGCCCCTCCCAATCCTTGGGAACCTCCAGCCGCTTCACATACGCGCCCGTCGGGTTGATGTCACGCGGCACCCGAGGCGGATCGTCCGGCCAGATCTCGGTCGGGATGTTCCGGAACACCGGATGGTCGAGCCGATCGCTCTGCCACGTGTGCGGCACCTTCACCTTGGGCCACCCGGACGTGTCGTACCCCTCACCGAAGAAACCCGCGGGCACGTCCCCCGGCCGATCGACGACCGTGAGCCGCCATTCCCCGTCCAGCGACCGCGTCCACCGCCGCTCGTCACCGGGTCGCAGCACGGAATGCGCCGGCTCCTGCCCTTCCCCGATCATCTCCGGATCATCGAGATAGGCATGGACGTCCCCGGGCGGCGCCACCCCGAGAGGGCGCGCGGAAACCGTCCCCTGCACCGACGCCAGCACGAGAGAGGCCAGTGGCAGAACAGCGGCCGAAACGCACACGAAAGAACGAAGTGGGAGCTGGGAGCGCATGGCGGATGGCGCCTCCTCACGGGCAGGCCCGTGGACGCTTTTCCTGGGACGCTAAA
>NZ_JBIMPP010000107.1:0-17368 GCF_043906805.1 Actinomadura sp. SCN-SB
CGTCTTGAACAGGGCGCGGGCGACGCCGGTCGGGGGCATGGGGTGGCACTTCCTGGGCGCACGCGTACGCCACCTTGCGTGGTGTGCGGTCAGCGGGTGGCGCCGGTGACGAGCCAGGCTTCGCCGCGGGCGCGCAGCCCCAGGGTGACGAAGCGGGCGGCCATCCACACGCCGATGGCGAGCCACAGGCCGATGAGGCCGGCGCCGAGCTGGTAGGCGGCCAGGACGGGAGGCAGGAAGGCCACCGTCGAGATCAGCGAGGTGACCGCCAGATACGGGCCGTCGCCCGCGCCGATCAGTATCCCGTCCAGCACGAACACCACACCGGCGATCGGCTGGAGGAGCGCGACCACGACCAGCGAGGCGAGCAGCAGGCCGCGGACCCGATCGTCGGTCGTGAACAGGGCGGGCAGCCAGGGACGCACCACGAGGATCGCGACGCCGAAGAGCACCCCGCACACCACGCCCCAGAGGACCATCCGCCGGGTGGCCGAACGGGTCGCGGCGACGTCCTCGGCGCCCAGATGGCGGCCGGTGATGGCCTGGCCCGCGATCGCGATGGAGTCCAGGGCGAGCGCCAGCAGCGTCCAGACCTGGAAGCCGACCTGGTACGCGGCGATCTCCGCGTCCCCCATCCGCGCGGCGACCGACGTGCCGACGATCAGCACGACGCGCAGGGCCGCCGTCCGGACGAGCAGGTGGACTCCCGCGGACGCCGCCGCGCGCAGCCCCGGAAGGTCGGGACGCACCGGGGCGCCATGGCGGCGCGCCCCGCGCAGGACCATGATCACGTAGACGGCCGCGCTGAGGGTCTGCGCGATGACCGTCCCCCATGCCGAACCGGCGATGCCCCAGTCCAGGACGAGGACGAACACCACGTTCAGGATCAGGTTGCCGCCGAACCCGCCGATCGAGACCAGCAGCGGCGTGCGGGTGTCCTGGAGGCCGCGCAGCACTCCGGTGCCCGCCAGGACGACCAGCATCCCGGGAACGCCGAGCAGGCTGATCGCGAGGTAGGTGCGGGCGTACGGATCGACCACCGCCGAGGCGCCGAACAGGTCCACCAGCCACGGGACCAGCGGTCGGCATCCCACGGCCAGCACGACACCGATCGCCAGCGCCAGCCACATCCCGTCGATGCCCTGCCGGATCGCCGCACGCAGGTCACCGGCGCCGACCTGCCTGGCCACGCCGGCGGTCGTCCCGTACGCCAGGAACACGCACAGGTAGACGAGCAGGGACAGCGCCTGACCGGCCACACCGAGCCCGCCGAGCTGGGCGGTGCCGAGATGCCCGATGATCGCCGAGTCGGAGAGCAGGAACAGCGGCTCGGCGACGAGCGCGCCGAACGCGGGCACCGCGAGCCGGATGATCTCGCGGTCATGCGGGTTGACCCGCCGCCGCCATGCTGAGCCGACCATGACGATCTGCACGGTAGCAGCCTGTAAGGGATATAGGCGAAATGATCAATTACAATCCGCCTCTGCGGGAGGCCAGGGACGGTCGAGGTCGAAGTTTTTCTCGTTCACATGCGGTGGACGGGATCGCCGCAGGTCAGAGCGGCTGTGGCCGCAGGACGGGACGGTTGTCCCCAGGGTTTTCCCCAGCGTTGTGCACAACGAGTGCGGCGTGTCTGCACAGCGGCTCCACAGGCCGTCCACAGGGGTCTTTGCTTCGGGTGGCCGCGCGCCCCGAAAATGTCAGACGCACTTGAGATGAAGGATCCAGAACAGGACGCGCGGGGCTTCCGCTACAGCGGAAGCGCAGGGGGTGCCAGGGATGAGCGTGACCGAACTCGGCGCGCACGAGCCTGGGTTCGAGCGCACCCCACCGAACGACATCGCCGCCGAGCAGGGCGTGATCGGCGGGATGCTGCTCTCCCAGGACGCCATCGCCGAGGTCATCGAGGTGCTGCGTACCCAGGACTTCTACCGTCCCGCGCACCAGATCATCTTCGACACCATCCTGGAGCTGTACGGCCGCGGCGACCCGGCCGACGCCGTGACCATCGCCGGTGAGCTGACCAAGCGAGGCGAGATCGGGCGCATCGGCGGCGCCCCCTATCTGCACACCCTGATCTCGTCGGTGCCCACGGCCGCCAACGCCGGTTACTACGCCAAGATCGTGCGCGAGCGCGCGGTGCTGCGGAAGCTGGTGGAGACCGGAACGCGCATCGTGCAGATGGGGTACGCGGCCGATGGCGCCGACGCCGACGAGGTCCTCGACCGGGCCCAGGCCGAGGTCTTCGCGATCGCCGACAAGCGCACCGCCGAGGACTACGTCCCGCTCAGCGAGATCATGCCGGGGGCGCTGGACGAGATCGAGGCGATCGGCAGCCGCGGCGGCCAGATGGTCGGCGTCCCCACCGGCTTCGCCGACCTCGACGCCCTGACCAACGGCCTCCACCCAGGCCAGATGGTGGTGGTCGCGGCCAGGCCCGCGATGGGCAAGGCGGTCAGGTGCGACACGCCCCTGCCGACCCCGGACGGCTGGACGACGATGGGCGAGGTCGAGGTCGGCGACCTGCTGATCGGGGCGGACGGGAAACCCACCCGCGTCGTCGCCGCCACCGAGGTGATGGACGGGCGTCCCTGCTACGAGATCGAGTTTTCGGACGGCGAAGTGATCGTCGCCGACGCCGAGCACCAGTGGAGGACCACGACCAGCGCGGGACGTCAGGAGCACGGGCGGCCTCGGTTCGGACGCGGTAACGCGGGCCTTGCCGTGAGGGCGGTGGCCGGTGGGGGATCACCTCCCCGGATGCCTCATGCTCCGGTGCCGGCGGAGGCCGGCGTAGGAGCGGTCCTTCTGGCCGAGCAGGCGCGGCGTCCCAGGTACCGGGCTCACGTGGGCCCGGCCGACTGGCGTGGAAGGCCGCCGCACCGTGCCGGCTTCCCGCCACACCGGCCGATCAAGACCACCCGGGAGATCGCGGCCACCCTGCGTTGTGGCGGCGACGGCCGTTCCAACCACGCGGTCGAGCTGGCGGCGCCCTTCCAGCTCGCGGAGGCCGACCTGCCACTCGACCCCTACGTACTGGGAGCATGGCTCGTCGGCGGGCAACGCCGAGAGGGGGAAGCCGGCCATCTCGAAGATGACCACACTTCGCTCCAAGAACGGATCGAAGCCGCCGGGGTGTCGGCACCAGACCTCTCCGGTCTCAGCCGGACGATCAGAGAGCTGGGGCTGCTTGAGGGCAGGCGTATCCCACGCGAGTACCTGCGGGCCTCACGGGAGCAGCGGCGTGCGCTCCTGGCCGGAATGCTGGACCTCGACGGCCACGTCACCGAATCGGGCCAGGTGCGGCTGGCGTTCGACGATCGGCGGCTGGCCGAGGACGCGCGTGAGCTGATCCTGACCCTCGGACACCGGGCGACCATGACGATCGAGCCGGAGACGGGCCGCGGGGCTTCCGCGATCTACCGGATCGGCTTCGTTCCGGCCGAGCGGGTGTTCCGGTCACCGCGCAAGGCGGCCCGCCAGCGTGAACTCGTCCGTCCGGACGCGGGCGACCGGGTGCGGTACATCGTGGACGTGCGTCCAGTGGAGAGCGTGCCGGTGCGGTGCGTGCAGGTCGACAACGCCGATCACATGTATCTGGTGGGGCGGTCCTGCGTTCCGACGCACAACTCGACGCTGGCGCTGGACTTCGCGCGGGCCGCGTCCATCAAGCACGGCTTGACCTCGGCGTTCTTCAGCCTGGAGATGGGCCGCAACGAGATCACCATGCGGCTGCTGTCGGCCGAGTCCCGGGTGGCGCTGCACGCCATGCGTTCGGGCACCATGCAGGACGAGGACTGGACGCGGCTGGCGCGGCGGATGAGCGAGGTCGCCGAGGCGCCGCTGTTCATCGACGATTCGCCGAACATGTCGATGATGGAGATCCGGGCCAAGTGCCGTCGCCTCAAACAGCAGCACGACCTGCGCCTGGTCATCGTCGACTACCTGCAGCTGATGTCGTCCGGGAAGCGGGTGGAGAGCCGGCAGGTGGAGGTGTCGGAGTTCTCCCGTTCGCTCAAGCTGCTGGCCAAGGAGCTGGGTGTTCCCGTCGTCGCGCTCTCCCAGCTCAACCGGGGTCCCGAGCAGCGAACCGACAAGAAGCCCATGGTCTCGGACCTGCGCGAGTCCGGGTCCATCGAGCAGGACGCGGACATGGTGATCCTGCTGCATCGCGAGGACGCCTACGAGAAGGAGTCGCCGCGTGCCGGCGAGGCCGACCTGATCGTGGCCAAGCACCGTAACGGCCCGACCGCGACCGTGACGGTCGCCTTCCAGGGGCACTACAGCCGCTTCGTCGACATGGCGCAATGAACAGCCGGCCGCCGCCGTCCAGCACGTCAGGAGCCTTGAGGCGGCCGGGAAAAGGGTTGGACGGGACGATGTCCGGACTTGTAGCTTGCGGTGGACCGTGACACCGCCTGAGGAGGTGAGACCCATGAGCGCTGTATCGACGTGGGTGCTCCGCCTCCCCGTCACGGTCGGGCGATTGACGTAGGTGTCGCCGGGAGCGCCACGCCAACAAGGCACTCCCGAAAGGCAACACCAATGCGTTCTCTGACGTCCACCGACGTGATCATCGCCGGGTGCGGGCCGACCGGCGCGATGCTGGCCGCCGAGCTGCGGCTGCACGATGTGCGGGTGCTCGTTCTGGAGAAGGAGACCGAGCCCGTTTCGTTCACCCGCATCGTCGGTCTGCATGTTCGCAGTCTCGAACTGATGGCGATGCGCGGGCTGCTCGACCGCGTCGTCCAGCACGGAAGAAAGCGTCCAGCCAGCGGTTTCTTCGCCGCCATCGCCAAACCCATACCCCGGAACCTGGATTCCGCGCACGCCTACCTGGTGGGCATCCAGCAGCCGGTCATCGTCCAACTGCTCGAAGACCACGCGATCGAGCTGGGCGCGCAGGTCCGGCACGGCTGCGCGGTGGCGGGTTTCGAGCAGGACGACGAGGGAGTGACCGTCGAGCTGGCGGACGGCGAACGGTTGCGTTCGCGCTATCTCGTCGGCTGTGACGGCGCGCGCAGCACGGTGCGCAAACTGCTCGGCGTCGGCTTCCCCGGCGAACCCTCGCGCACCGAGACGCTGATGGGCGAGATGGAAGTGGGCGTGCCGCAGGAGGAGATCGCCGCCAAGGTCCGCGAGATCGGTGAGAACCACAGGCCGTTCTGGCTCAGGCCCTTCGGCGGCGGGATCTACAGCGTCGTCGTACCCGCCGCGGGAGTCGGAGATCGCTCGCAACCGCCCACCCTTGAGGAGTTCCAGCAGCGGTTGCGCGCCATCGCCGGAACCGATTTCGGCGTGCACTCCCCGCGCTGGACGTCCCGCTTCGGGGATGCCACCCGGCTGGCCGAACGCTATCGGGTCGGCCGGGTGCTGCTGGCCGGCGACGCCGCGCACATCCATCCGCCCGTCGGCGGGCAGGGGATCAACCTGGGCGTCCAGGACGCGTCCAACCTCGGCTGGAAACTGGCCGCGCGGATCCGCGGCTGGGCGCCGGAGCCACTGCTGGACACCTACCAGGCGGAACGCCGTCCGGTCGCCGAGGACGTGCTGGACAACACCCGCGCCCAGACGGAACTGCTGTCCCCCGAACCGGGTCCGCGGGCCGTGCGGAGGCTGCTCACCGAGCTGATGGACTTCGACGAGGTGAACCGCCATCTGATCGAGAAGGTCACCGCGATCGGCGTCCGGTACGACTTCGGCGACGGCCCCGACCTGCTGGGCCGCCGCCTGCGCGACATCGACCTGAGGCAGGGCCGCCTCTACGACCTGCTGCGTCACGGCCGCGGCCTCCTATTGGACCGCACCGGACACCTGACCGCCGACGGCTGGTCGGACCGGGTAGACCACGTCGCGGATCCAACCGCGGCACTGGACGTCCCGTGCGTCCTGCTCCGCCCCGACGGCCACGTGGCCTGGATAGGCGACGACCAGAAGGACTTGGACGGCCACCTGTCCCGCTGGTTCGGCGTGCCCGCCGACTGATCGGGACGCGGCGACCGACGCAAGCCGCCCGGCCCGCGTCGGTCCCAACCGCGGCCCTGGATGTTCCGTGCGTTCTGTTTCGCCCAGGCGGGCACGTGGTGCGGATCGGTGACGATCGGCGGGAGTTGGATGGCAGGCTGTCTCGCTGGGTTGGCGTGACTGTTGGCTGGTCCTGGGGCGGGGCTTGGTTAGGGGTGGGGGTCGCGGAGGTCGGTGAGGATGACCCTGGTCACGATCTTGTGGACGGTCTCGCCGTCGGGTGGGGTGCTGTCGCGGTCGGCGTACAGCAGGTGGACGGAGCCGATGAGCATGGCGGCGAGGGTGTCGACGTCGGCGTCGGTGGCGAGGCGGCCACGGTCGCGTTCCAGGGCGAGGTACTCGGCGATGAGGATCGCCGCCTCGGTCAGGACGGGGACGCCGACCGGCCAGGTCTCGCGCAGCCGGGCGCGCAGGCCGTCCCGTGAGGTGACGAGGGCGACGATCGCCACGGCGACCGACTCGAACAGGGCCGTGAGGGCCCTGGTGAGGTTGCCGGAGACGGTGCCGGTGCCGGCGGAGTCGCGCAGGGACGCGATCTGCTCGTCGAGGCGATGGACGCGGTCCAGCACGAACTCGGCGAGGAAGCCGTCGAAGTCGGTGAAGTGGCGGTGCAGGACGCCCTTGGCGCAGCCCGCCTCGGTGGTGACCGCCCTGCTGGTGAGGGCGCTCGGGCCGTCGCGTAAGAGGACGCGTTCGGCGGCGTCGAACAGTTGCCGGCGTACGTCGCGGAGGGCGATCCCAGTGGGCACCGTGCGTCCCTTCCTTGCGGTCTGCTGAAGGCATCGCCAAGTGGGCATTTGCCCACTATGGTGGGCGCATGCCCACTCTACAGCCGGATTCCTCCCGGTCTCCGCTGCCCGAAATCCACCGAGCCCGGGAGATGGCGGAGTCGTTCGGTGTGGACGCCGAACGCTACGACCGGACGCGCCCCCCGTACCCCGACGCCATGGTGGAACGGATCGCCGCCGCCATGCCCGGGACCGAGGTCCTGGACGTCGGTTGCGGCACCGGCATCGAGGCCCGGCAGTTCCAGGCGGCGGGCTGCACGGTGCTCGGTGTCGAACCGGACCCGCGCATGGCCGAGTTCGCGCGCCGCAGGGGACTGGACGTCGAGGTGGCCACCTTCGAGTCCTGGGACGCCGCAGGCCGCACGTTCGACGCGGTCATCGCCGGAACGGCCTGGCACTGGGTCGATCCGGTCGCGGGCGCGGTCAAGGCCGCGGAGGTGCTGCGTCCCCGTGGACGGCTGGCGGTGTTCTGGCACGTGTTCCAGCCTCCAAGGGCGCTGGAGGAGGCCTCCGCCGCCACCTTCAAGCGAGTGGTGCCCGACTCCCCGATCAACCTCCATGTGCGGGGCGCGGCCGGGGAGACCAGGTCGGCCTGGGAGCTCTACCAGCCGATCCTCACCAAGGCCGCCGACGGGATCCGCGGGACGGGCGCGTTCTCCGACCCGGAGCGGTGGCGGTTCGACTGGGAACGGGACTACACGCGGGACGAGTGGCTGGACCAGTTGCCCACGACCGGGGCGCTGACGAGGCTTCCGCCGGACAAGCTGGCGGAGGTCCTGGAGGGCGTCGGCGCCGCGATCGACGAGCTGGGCGGACGGTTCACGATGTCCTACACCACGGGCGTGGTCACGGCGGAGCGCGTGTCCCGTTAGCGGCGCTCGGCGTGGTAGTTCACGATCTTGGTGAGCAGCTCGGTCAGTTGCTCGCGTTCCGAGCCGGACAAGGGCGCGAGGAACTCGTCCTGGATCTCGTCCAGGACGGGGTCGATCCGCTTGAGGTGGTTCCGTCCCTCCTCGGTGAGCGTGATGATGTTCCGCCGACGGTCGGCGGGGTCGGGGGCGCGTTCGACCAGCTTCGCGGCGGTGAGCTCGTTCAGCGCGGCGACGACGTCGCTGCGGTCGATGCCCGTCCTGCGTCCCAGGGCGGCCTGGCTGGCGGGCCCGAACTCCGCCAGCGCGGCGAGCAGGCGGTAGTGGTAGCCGCGGGTGCCGGCGGCCGCCAGCCGTTCGGTGACCAGCCGGTGACCGTAGTTGGACGCCTGTCCGGCCAGCCAGGTCGGCGCGCGCTGGATGCGCGTGAGTTGGGAGCCCTCGCCCGTCGCCATGGGCGGAGTCTAGCAACTTGTTGGGATGACCCACGTTCCGCTCAGGGGCGGCTCGGGTCGTGAAGGCGCAGGTGGACGGCACGCGATGCCGGCCGGGGGAGCCGTAAACAATCCGTAAAGCGGCTCCGCCAGGATGGCGGGGACCGCTCGCTTCGGCTCTCACACCTGACATTCCGAGGGACATCAGCATGCGCAAGCTCAAGTTGCAGGTCCAGGTCACCGTCGACGGCTACATGGGTGGTCCGAACGGCGAGATGAACTGGATGAGCCACCCGTGGAGCGATGACCTGAGCGAGTACGTCGACGCGCTCGGCCGGTCGGTCGACACGATCGTGCTGGGACGCAAGCTGGCCGAGGGCTTCATCCCGGCGTGGGAGTCCGGGCCGGAGGGCGAGACCCAGGAGTCCATCGACTGGATGAACGACACGCCCAAGGTCGTGATCTCCAACTCCCTGAAGGAGTCGCCCTGGGCGAACGCCACCGTGGCCGGCGGCGATCTGGCGGACACCGTGAACACGCTCAAGTCGCGGGACGGCGGGGACCTGATCGTGTACGGGGGCGGCACGCTCGTGCGCGACCTGATCGCCGGGGAGCTGATCGACGATCTTCACCTGTTCGTCAACCCGGCCGCGATCGGCTCGGGGCTGCCGGTGTTCCCCGGCCTCGGCACCCCGCAGCGGTTCCGGTTCGTGGCCTCCACCTCGTTCGAGTGCGGGATCACCGCCCTTCACCTCCAGCCCGAGCGCTCTTGAGCCTCATGGTGTGGAGGGGATGAGGCGCCACAGGGAGGTCACCTCGGCCGCCCGTGCGGCGTGCAGACGGTCGGTGGTGTCGGACGCTCGCGGATGCCGGGGCTTGGCGTCCAGGCGTCCCGCCACCTCCAGGCCCGCGGCCTCGAAGCGGGCGAGCAGGTCGGAGCGGGTCCGGAGCCCCAGATGCTCGGCGAGGTCGGAAAGGATCAGCCACCCCTCTCCGTCCGGGGCGAGGTGGCGGGCGAGCCCGTCCAGGAAGGCGCGCAGCATGCGGCCGTCCGGGTCGTACACGGAGTGCTCAAGGGGCGAACTGGGGCGGGCGGGGATCCACGGAGGATTGCACACCACCAGCGACGCCGGTGGATCCCGGGGCGGTGGCCACAGGTCGGCCTCTACTACCTGTACTTGGTCCGATAGCCCCAGACGGCTGAGGTTCTCCCGGGCGCAGGCAAGCGCGCGCGGGTCGTGGTCGGTGGCGACGATGCGCTCAACGCCGCGCTTGGCGAGGACGGCGCTCAGTACACCCGTCCCAGTCCCGATGTCGTACGCCAGCGCGCGTCCGGTGGCAACCGGGGCCTGAGCGACCAGGTCGATGTACTCGCCGCGTACCGGGGAGAAGACTCCGTAGTGCGGATGGATGCGGTCGCCTCCGAGGGCGGGGATCTCGACCCCCTTCACACGCCATTCGTGTGCGCCGATGACCCCTAGCAACTCGCGCAAGGACACCACATACGGCTCATCGGCCTCCCCGTACGCCTCGACGCACGCCTGCCTTACATCGGGTGCGCGCCGCAGTGGGATGACATGGCCCGGCTCCACCGGAATCAGCAGCATGCCTAGCGTGCGGGCTCGCTGGCCCTGCGCAAGGCGGTGGAGATGGAACTGCTGTGCGGGCAGTGGGTCGCCTGCGGCCTTAGCCCGTCTGCGTTGCGCGCGCTTGGGCGGCCGGTCAGCTCGCCGCCTCATCGCGTTGAGGAGCTGGCGGGCGTTCTGGAAGTCGCCGCGCCACAGCAGCCCCGTTCCCTCGCAGGCCATTCGGTACGCGTCGTCGGCCTTCGTCCGGTCGTCCGCTGTGACGACGCGGCGGGGCGGGGCGGCGTGGCTCTCAGACCGCCAGCGAAACCCGCTCAGCTCGCTGGGCAGCCCCATGCCGGCAGCCTATCCGTACGGCGGTTCGCCGGTCAGGCGGCCGGGACCTTGTCCAGGAAACCGTGGACCTTGGCGATGCGCCCGTCGCCGGACAGGACGGCGACGTCGAAGCCGACCACCGTGGCCTCGCCGCCCTCCGGGCCGAGTTCCCAGGTGAAACGGGCGAGGTCGTGGTGGGCGTCCACCTCGCCACCGGGCCGGAACGCGAAGCCGGGGAACTGCTGCTGCACCGCGCCGACCATGGCGTCGATCGCCTCGCGCCCCTCTACGGCCGCGAGCGGGTCGGTGTAGGTGGCGTCCTCGGTGAAGAGGTCGTCGACGGCGGCGCGCCGGGCCGCCGCGTCCCGCTCGTTCCAGATCGCCAGGTATCGTTCGACCAGGTGCTGCACGTCGCTCACCGTGGGTCCCTCCGTAGGTGTCCGTGGGCACCACGCTTCCAAGCCGGGGCGGGAAGATCGATTACCTGAGGGGTCATCACCCGGCGGGCATCACCAGGTTCATGTCGGATTCTCGCTAGTGAAACCCGATGACCTCGGCGATGCTGAACCCATGCATGAGGACGTGGAGCGGTGCGTACGAGCGGTGCAGTCCAAGGACGCCCGCTTCGACGGTTGGTTCTACACCGGGGTCGTCACGACGGGAATCTACTGCCGGCCAAGCTGCCCCGCCGTACCGCCCAAGCCCGAGAACATGCGCTTCTACCCCAGCGCCGCGGCGGCCCAGCAGGCCGGGTTCCGGGCGTGCAAACGGTGCCGTCCCGACGCCAGCCCCGGCTCCCCCGAGTGGAACCACCGGGCCGACGTCGTGGCCCGCGCCATGCGGCTGATCGCCGAGGGGGTGGTGGACCGTGAGGGCGTGCCCGGCCTGGCCGCGCGCCTCGGCTACAGCACCCGGCAGATCGAACGGCAGCTCAGCGCGGAGCTGGGCGCCGGGCCGCTGGCCCTCGCCCGCGCCCAGCGCGCCCAGACCGCCCGGCTGCTGATCGAGACCAGCGCGCTGCCGATGAGCGAGGTCGCGTTCGCGGCGGGGTTCGCCAGCATCCGCGCGTTCAACGACACCGTCCGGGAGGTCTTCGCGCTCACCCCCACCGAGCTGCGCGACCGCGTCGCCAAGGGGCGTCCTCCGGCCGGTTCCGGGACGCTGTCGCTGCGGCTGCCGTTCCGCGCCCCGCTGTGTCCCGACAACCTCTTCGGGCACCTGGCGGCCACGGCCGTGCCGGGCGTCGAGGAGTGGCGGGACGGCGCGTACCGGCGGACGATGCGCCTCCCCCACGGGCACGCCGTGGTCGCGCTGTGCCCTCACCCCGATCATGTCGCGTGCGCGCTCACCCTCACCGACCTGCGGGATCTCACCACCGCGATCAGCCGCTGCCGCCGGCTGCTGGATCTGGACGCCGACCCGACGGCCGTGGACGACCTGCTCCGCGCCGATCCCGTCCTGGCGCCGCTGGTGGACAAGGCGCCGGGACGCCGCGTCCCCCGTACCGTCGACCCGGCCGAGTTCGCGGTACGGGCGGTGCTGGGCCAGCAGGTGTCCACGGCGGCGGCCCGCACGCACGCCGCCCGCCTGGTGGTCGCGCACGGGGAACCGGTCACCGATCCCGGCACCGGCCTCGCCGCGCCAGATCACGGGCACGGTGGGCTGACCCACCTGTTCCCCACGGCGGCGGCGCTCGCGGAAACGGACCCGCTGACGCTGGCGTTCCCGCGGACCCGCCGTGCCACGTTCGCCGCCCTCGCGACCGCGCTGGCCGCGGGCGAGATCGACCTCGGCGCGGGCGGTGACTGGGACGAGGCGAGGGCCAAGCTCGGCGCCCTCCCAGGGATCGGGCCCTGGACGATCGAGACGATCGCCATGCGCGCCCTGGGCGACCCGGACGCCTTCGTCCCGACCGACCTGGGCGTCCGGGCGGCGGCCCACGAGCTCGGCCTGCCGTCCACCCCCGCGGCGCTCACCCGCCGCGCCGCCGCGTGGCGTCCCTGGCGGGCGTACGCGGTGCAGTACCTGTGGGCGACCGGTGACCACGCCATCAACCGGCTGCCCGCCGCCTGACCAATCCAGTGGACTCGGGAACATCCCGAGCCCCGAAAGGGAGATCATGACGATCGACACGGTGAACGGGGAGCGGACTCACACCGTCCTCGACAGCCCCCTCGGGCCGCTCACGGCGGTCGCCGTCGACGGCGTCCTCTGCGGCCTCTACATGGAGCCGCAACGCCACCGCCCCCCGCAGGAGATCTTCGGAAAGCCCGTGGAGGACCCGTTCGCCGCGCCGTTCGGCGCGGTGGCGGAGCAGCTCAAGGCTTACTTCGACGGCGAACTGACCCAGTTCGACCTGCCGTACGTCCTGCTCGGCAGGCCGTTCCAGATGCGGGTCTGGTCGGCGCTGCGCAGGATCCCGTACGGGGAGACCGTCTCGTACGGGGAACTCGCGCAGGAGATCGGAAGCCCCAACGCGTCCCGCGCCGTCGGCATGGCCAACGGCCGCAACCCCATCAGTGTGATCATCCCGTGCCATCGGGTCGTCGGCTCCAGCGGAGACCTGACCGGCTACGGCGGCGGCCTGGAACGCAAGCGGTACCTGCTCGACTTCGAGCGCCGCGTCAAGACCGGCGCCACCGCCCCCCTCTTCTGATCGCCGGGTCGTTCTGTCGGCGGGGGTGGTTAGTGTGCGAAGCGCGCGATCCTCGCCGGCCGAAGGGGGCACGACACGATGCGGTTCAGGGTCGAACGGCAGCCGCTCGCGGACGCGGTCGCCTGGGCGGCGCGCACCCTGCCCGCGCGTCCGGCGCTGCCGGTGCTGGCGGGAATGCTCGTCGAGGTGACCGGCGAGGGCCGGCTGAGGTTCGCGGCGTTCGACTACGAGGTGTCGGCCGAGGCCACGGTCACGGCCGACGACGGTGCCGTCGCCGTGGCCGAGCCGGGGCGGGTGCTGGTGTCGGGACGGCTGCTCGCGGAGATCGTACGGAACCTTCCGCCGCACCCCGTCGACGTGCTGCTCGAAGGCGGCGAGGTCGTGGTGACCTGCGGCAGCGCGGAGTTCGGCCTGCTCCCGCTGCCCGTCGAGGACTACCCCACGCTGCCCGACCCGCCCGGCTCCGCCGGAACGGTCCCGGCGGCCGTGTTCGCCGCGGCCGTCGCCCAGGTGACCCCGGCCGCCGGACGCGACGAGACCCTGCCGATGCTGACCGGCGTGCGCGTCGACATCGACGGCCCCACGATGCGGCTGGCCTGCACGGACCGCTACCGGATCGCCGTCCGCGAGCTGACCTGGAGCCCCGTCGGGGACGGCTTCGCCACCGGAGTGGTCGTGCCCGCCCGCACCCTGGCCGACACGGCGAAGGCGATCAGGCCGGGCGCCGAGGTCTCGCTCGGCCTCTCCGGCACGGGCGGCACCCTGATCGGCATCTCCGGCGGCGGCCGCAGCATGACCGCCCGGCTGCTGGACGACCAGTTCATCGACTACCGGTCCCGGTTCGCCGGCGCGTGGACCTCCACGGCCCGTGTCCGCACCGCCCCGTTCGTCGAGGCCATCAAGCGGGTCGCGCTGGTGACCGAACGCAACACACCGGTCCGGCTGGCCTTCGCGTCCGGCGAGGTCCGCATCCGGGGCGCCTCGGGCGACTCCGCCCGCGCCAACGAGAGCCTGCCCGCGGCCCTGGACGGCGACGAGATCGACATCGCCTTCAGCCCGCAGTACCTGCTGGACGGCCTCACCGGCGTGGACACCGAGGTCGCCCGGCTCCAATGCGCCGGCCCCACCAGGGCCGCCCTTCTCACCGCCGTTCCGGACCGCGAGGACGGAGACGGCGAGGGCACCGACCTGGGCGATCCCGGAGGAGACACCGGCTTCCGCTACCTGGTGATGCCCGTCCGCCTCACGTCGTGACCGTCCGCCGGGCACTCCGCCTCGTCACTCCTGGGCGAAGTCCCATTTCGTCGCGCCGTAGGGTTCGGCGGTGGCCACGCCGATCGCCTTGTGGATGGTGAAGAGGTGGAGATGCCACGGCGCCGGCCCGGCGCTCGGGGCGCTGAAGGGGGCGGTCAGGGCCTCGCCGTTCGACTCGGCGGGCCAGCCGCCCTGACGGTAGAGGGCCGCCACCTCGTCCAGTTCCTTCTCGTCGGTGACCCGGTGGGCTTCGCCTTCCAGGACGAGGTCGATGCCGGCCAGACGTCCCGAGACCGTGCAGTACGGGCTGGACGCCAGGTTGCGGGACTTGAGCGTTCCCGGACCGCTGCAGAAGTAGAGGCGGCCCTCGTTCCAGACGGCCCCGATGCCCGCGGCCCGGGGACGTCCGTCCGGGCCGGTCGTTCCCAGGATCAGGAGCGTGTCACGGGACGGAAGCCCGGCCGCCAATGCGTCGAGCGCCCGGCTCCACAGCAGCGGCGCGCATCCGTAGATGTCGAGATTGGTGGTCTTGGTGGGTTCGATGCCGGCCATGCCACTCCTTCCCGCCGACGCTCTGTGCGCCGGTCTCGGAGTAGGGACCGGCGTGCGGGGCCGAATTCATCGCCGACGGCGGTATGTGCCTGGATCCGGCCGTCACAGGTCCAGGACGGCGAGGATGAAGCGCAGGTCGGTGCGTCCGTCGTTGCCGTAGGAGTGCGGGCGGTCGCCTACGAAGACCGCCGCCGTCCCGGCCTCGATGAGGTCCCTGCGGCCGTCCACCGTCAGGGTGAGCGTTCCCTCTTCGACGTACACGATCTCCTTGGTCCCGGGTACGTGCGCGTCGCTCTCGTTGACCTCTCCGGGTCGCAGTTCCCAGCGCCAGAGTTCCAGGGACGGCCGCGGGTCGCTGCCGCCCAAAAGCGTGCCGGTGCCTCCGGACGAGCCATGCCACAGCACGACATGCCGCTCGGGCGGGAAGACGCGCACCGGCGGTTGCTCCTCCACCTGGACGAGGCGGGTCAGCGGGACGCCGAGCGCGTCCGAGATCCGGATGAGCGTGGCGAGGTTGGGGTTGCCGCGGCCCTGTTCGAGGCCGACCAGCACGCCCTTGCTCACCCCGGCCCGTCCGGCGAGCTCGTCCAGGCTCCACCCGTGCCCGGCCCGCAGCGCACGCACGGCCCTGGCCACGGCCTCGCCGATGGCTGCCTGATCGCTCACGCTTCCCTCCCCCGGACACCTTAGAACCCGCGCGCCGGTGGACAGGCGCGGTCGTTATGATGGTATCAATGGTTCACTAAAATGACCGCGCGTCGAGGGACGCCGAGAAACGCCGTGGAAGGGATCCGGGATGTTGGAGCGGATCGTCATCGCCGACGCCGTACGGGAGCTGCGCCCGGACGTCGCCGTGCTCGCCATGACCGCCGAGGGCCTGGACAACGGGCCGAGCGACGACCGGACCCGCGAGTGGCTGTCGGAGGCGGCCCGGACCTCGAAGGCGTCCGAGGCCGAGGCGGACCCGCATCTCGACGCCTGGCGCGACGCGTACCGAGCCTTCGGATCCAAACCGCAGCGTACCCGGCCGTCCGTGGACGCCCTGCTGCGCCGCGTGGACGCCCTGCCCGCCATCAACAAGGTGGTGGACGCCTACAACGCGGTCAGCGTCCAGTACGTCCTGCCGGTCGGCGGCGAGGACCTGGACGCCTACCAGGGCGCGGCCAGGCTCGTCCGCGCGACGGGGGACGAGCCGTTCGACACCGTGGCGGGCGGCGAGGCGGCCGTCGACCACCCCGACGCCGGGGAGGTCGTGTGGCGGGACGACGCCGGGGTGACCTGCCGCCGCTGGAACTGGCGGCAGTGCGTCCGCACCCGCATCACCGAGTCGACCACCAACGCCCTCTTCCTGCTCGAACGGCTCGCCCCGTACCCGCTGGAGCGCCTCCAGGAGGCGGGAGACGACCTGGCCGCGCGGCTGCGCGCCATCAGCCCGGACGTGCGGATCTCCATCCGGTTGATCGGTGAGGCCCCATGGTGACGCTCCTCGCGCTGGGGGCCGCCCTCGCGTACGGCGCGGCGGATTTCCTCGGCGGCGCGGTGGCCCGCAAGTCCACCGCGCTCAAGGCGCTGGCCTGGTGCGTGCCGGTGGGCCTCGCGGTGGTGCTGACGTCGGCCGTGCTCGTCGGGGGCCGCTTCACCGGGGACTCCCTCGCCTGGGGGTTCGGCGGCGGCGTCGCGGGCGGCACCGGCCTGGTCACCTTCTACCGCGCGCTGGCCCGGGGGCCGATGAGCGTGGTCGCCCCGATCTCCGCGCTCGCCTCGTCCGTCCTGCCGGTCGCCGTAGGGGCGCTGCGCGGCGAACGCCTCGACTCCACCGTCCTCGCCGGCGTGCTCCTGTGCCTGGTGGCCATCGGCCTGGTCAGCATGGAGAACAACGATCCGGGCGCGCATGCGTCGCGCGACGCCGGCCAGGGAAGGTGGCCCCGATGGCTGGACAGCGGCCCGCTGATGGCCGGTGTGTCCGGGGCCTGCTTCGGGGTGTTCTTCATCATGCTGAAGGCGGCAGGTGACGGCGGCGGGCTCTGGCCTCTGGTCGCCGCCCGCATCGGAACCCTGCTCGTGATCGGCGTGGCGATGCTCGCCGTCCTCCGCCTGCGCGGACGCGACACGGCCCCGCCCGTGCGAGGACGCCTGCTCGTCGGCCTGGCGTTACTGTCCGGAACCCTGGACGCGGGCGCGAACGTGCTGTACTTCGTCGCCGCCCAGCAGGGACTGCTCAGCCTCGCGGCCGTCCTGACCTCGCTGTACCCGGCCATCACGGTCCTGCTGGCCAGAATCGCCTACAGCGAGCGCCTGCGCGCCGTCCAACGCCTGGGCCTCGCCGTCGCGGTGGCAGGCGTGGCCCTGGTCACCATCGGCTGACCCCGCCCCCAAAAGGCGCGCCAACCAAGCGCTGCACCGCCAGGCCGAACTGCTCGACCACTACACCAGGCCCGGCGGCGCGGGAGGGCCGGTCGCCACGGTCATCTGGGACACCGACCGCCATCTGAGCCTCGGCGACGAGCTGCGCGCCCTGCGCAACGTCGCGGTCGGGGACCCGGCACTGCTGCCCTCGCCCGGAGCGTTCAGCATGCTCGCGCCGGTCGCCGACGCGCTGCTGGGCGAGGCCGACCCCGAACGCCTGGCCACCCAACCGCGGACACTGCCGCTGGCCTACGTCAAAGTACAGATCGCACCCGCGATCGTCTTTCGGGTGAGCGCCCAGTTGTTGAGCCAGGGCGCACTGTCACACGTCGCGGCGGCATCGCTCCAGGTGGCGCCGGCGGATGAGATCGACGATCGTGCGCCATCGCGGCCTGGGAGAGCGCGTGCAGGTACCGCCCCGCTCAGGTCCGCACCATCACGCTTTCAGTCGCGGAGTTCGAACGCCCAGTCTCCGGGGCTTCCA
>NZ_JBIMPP010000108.1:0-16845 GCF_043906805.1 Actinomadura sp. SCN-SB
AAAACACAGCGCAGCTCGTGCTTGCTAAGAGACTTCTACGCCCATGTCTTCGGCGATGCGGATGGCTTCTTCGATGAGGGTTTCGACGATCTGGGATTCCGGGACGGTCTTGATGACCTCGCCTTTGACGAAGATCTGGCCTTTGCCGTTGCCGGAGGCGACGCCGAGGTCGGCTTCGCGGGCTTCGCCGGGGCCGTTGACGACGCAGCCCATCACGGCGACGCGCAGCGGGACGGGGAAGTCCTTCAGGGCGGCGGTGACCCGCTCGGCGAGGGTGTAGACGTCCACCTGGGCGCGGCCGCAGGACGGGCAGGACACGATCTCCAGGCCGCGCTTCCGCAGGCCGAGGGACTCCAGGATCTGGGCGCCGACCTTGACCTCTTCCACGGGGGGCGCGGACAGCGAGACGCGGATGGTGTCGCCGATGCCCTGGGAGAGCAGCGCGCCGAAGGCGACCGCGGACTTGATGGTGCCCTGGAAGGCGGGACCGGCCTCGGTGACGCCGAGGTGCAGCGGGTAGTCGCAGGCGGCGGCCAGTTGGCGGTACGCCTCGATCATCACGACGGGGTCGTTGTGCTTGACGGAGATCTTGATGTCGCGGAAGCCGTGCTCCTCGAACAGCGAGCACTCCCAGAGGGCGGACTCCACCATCGCCTCGGGGGTGGCCTTGCCGTGCTTCTCCAGCAGGCGCTTGTCCAGCGAGCCGGCGTTGACGCCGATCCGGATGGGGACGCCGGCGTCGGAGGCGGCCTTGGCGATCTCGCCGACCTTGTCGTCGAACTTCTTGATGTTGCCCGGGTTGACCCGGACGGCCGCGCAGCCCGCGTCGATCGCGGCGAACACGTACTTGGGCTGGAAGTGGATGTCGGCGATCACCGGGATGGGAGACTTGCGGGCGATCTGCGGCAGCGCGTCCGCGTCGTCCTGGGAGGGGACCGCGACCCGTACGATCTGGCAGCCCGCGGCGGTCAGTTCGGCGATCTGCTGGAGTGTGGCGTTGACGTCGGCGGTCAGCGTGGTGGTCATCGACTGCACGGAGACCGGCGCGTCGCCCCCGACGGGGACGTCGCCGACCATGATCCGCCGGGAGGCGCGGCGCGGCGCGACCTGCCGCCGCTCACCGGCTCCGTCCCCCGGACCGTCGCCTTCGCCGCGGATCGTCGGAATTCCGAGTGAAACGCTCATCCCTCTCCCTTTGAACGACCCCGTACGCGGGATGCCCGCACCCAGTCGGCACCCGCCTCCCCACCCTAAGTGCCCGCGGGGCATGGGATGACGCGGACCCGGGAGAAGTCTTGGTGATCGCTATTGCGGAAGCCGCAGGGGGTTGACCAAGTCCGCCGCGATCAGGAGCAGTCCCAGCCCGATCAGCAGGAAGATGGCCACGTAGGCGATGGGCATGAGCTTGGCCACGTCCACCGTGCCGGGGTCGGGCCGTCCGCGCAGCCGCGCCACCAGGGCGCGGGCCCGTTCGTAGGCGACGATCGCCAGGTGGCCGCCGTCGAGCGGCAGGATGGGGATGACGTTGAGCGCGCCCAGGAAGATGTTCAGCGAGACGACCAGCGACAGGTACAGGACGAGCTTGTCCTGCCAGGAGCTGTCGGAGGCGAAGATCTGCCCTGACACGTCGCCCGCCCCGACCACGCTGCCGACCTGGCCGCCCGGGGTGCTGGCACGGTCCTCGGAGAACAGGTGGGGGACGGCGGCGGGCAGGTCGGCCAGGGCCCGGCCGATGCCGCCGACGGTCTCGCCGATCACCCGGGACGCGAACGCCGCCGCGCCGACGGGTCCGACGCGCTCGTACCCCTCGCCGACCACGCGCGCGGACATGCCCAGGAACGGCTGCCCGCCGGAGGAGGCCAGCCTCGGCCGCAGGGTGACCCGCGCACCGGCGCGGTCCACCACGACGGCGACGGTCTGCCCTGGCCTGGATGCCGCGATGGCCCGCCGCAGCTCGTCCCAGTTCCGGACGGGCGTGCCGTTGAACGAGACCACCCGGTCGCCCTCGCGCAGCCCCGCGACGGCGGCGGGTGAGGGCGGGTCTCCGCGGGCGCAGGCGGCCTGCGCGTTCTCCGGGACGCACGGGCTGACCTCCCGCACCGTGGTGGTGGCGGTGCCGGGGACGTGCAGCCCGATGGCCATCGCCATCAGCATGAGCAGGACGAAGGCGAAGGCGAAGTTCATCACGACGCCGCCGGCGATCACGACGGCCCTGCGTCCCGCGGGCTGCCGGTAGAAGGCGCGGGGCCGGTCGGCCGGGTCGATCTCCTCCAGCGGCGTATAGCCGACGATCTTGACGAAGCCGCCGAGGAGGACCGCCTTGATGCCGTACTCGGTCTCGCCCTTGCGGCGCGACCACAGCGTGGGGCCGAAGCCCACGAAGTACTGGGTGGCCTTCATGCCGAAGCGCTTGGCGGTCACCAGGTGGCCCGCCTCGTGCAGCATCACCGAGATCAGCAGCGCGGCGACGAACAGCACCACGCCGAGGAGAAAGGACACCGCGTCCCTCCCCTCCCCGGGTCAGGCCGACCCTGTGATCTCCCTCGCCCGTGTCCGCGCCCACGCGTCGGCGGCGAGGACGTCGTCGAGCGTCAGGCCGGTCGTGGTGGCCGTTCCGTGCTCCTCCACTACCCGCGCGACCGTGTCCACTATCCCCAGGAAGGGGAGGCGTCCGGCACGGAACGCCTCGACGCATTCCTCGTTGGCCGCGTTGTAGACGGCGGGCGCGGTGCCGCCTCTGGTCCCGACCTCGGCGGCCAGCGCGACGGCGGGGAACGCCTCGCGGTCGAGCGGGAACAGCTCCCAGGTGTGCGCCCGCGTCCAGTCCACGCCGGGCGCGGCGTCGGGGACCCGGTCGGGCCAGGCGAGGCCCAGCGCGATCGGCAGCCGCATGTCGGGCGGGCTGGCCTGGGCGAGCGTCGAGCCGTCGGCGAACTCCACCATCGAGTGGATCACCGACTGGGGGTGCACCATGACCTCGATCCGGTCGAACGGGACGTCGAACAGCAGGTGCGCCTCGATCACCTCCAGCCCCTTGTTGACCAGGGTGGCGGAGTTGATCGTGATGACCGGGCCCATGTCCCAGGTCGGGTGGGCGAGCGCCTGCTCGGGGGTGACGGCGGCCAGCTCGTCCCGGGTCCGGCCGCGGAACGGACCGCCGCTGGCGGTGAGCACCAGCCGCCGCACCTCGGCCGCGTGCCCGCCGCGCAGGCACTGCGCCAGCGCGGAATGCTCGGAGTCGACGGGAACGATCTGGCCGGGCCGGGCCCGCTCCTTCACCAGCGGCCCGCCGACGATCAGGGATTCCTTGTTGGCGAGCGCGAGCGTGCGTCCCGCGTCCAGGGCGGCCAGGGTGGAGGACAGGCCCAGCGCGCCGGTGACGCCGTTCAGCACCAGGTCGGACGGCCAGGACGCGACCTCGGCGACCGCCTCCGGACCCGCGACGATCTTCGGTATGGCGTACTCGCCCGCCGCGTACCCGCGCCGCCTCGCCTCGGCGTAGAAGGCGAGTTGCAGGTCCTGGGCGGCGGACGCGCGGGCCACCGCGACGATCTCGGGACGGAACTCCAGGGCCTGCTCGGCCAGCAGCTCCACCCGTCCGCCGCCGGCCGCGAGCCCGGTCACCCGGAACCGGTCCGGGTTGCGGCGGATCACGTCGAGGGCCTGGGTGCCGATCGACCCGGTCGAGCCGAGCACGGCGACATCGCGGCGGCCCCGCGGGCCTTCGGAGGAACCGCCGGAGGGGACGGCGGCGCTGGGAGATGGCATCACGCGGTCCATTGTCGGCCATCGCGGCCCCCGGGCGCGCGCGGACCCGTGCCGCCGTGCCCACCCACCGGCGATCTCCCGATCACCCACGGTGGCGGCCCGCCGTCACCCGGAAGGACGCTCCACATGCGGAAACGTCTAGGACTGTGCAGATAGGTGGCTCTGTTCGTGGATTTATGCCACTAGTCGCGCCATGGCCGGCGAAATACGGTCCGCTTACCGTCCGCTCACGAACGGACACGCCTCGCCGTCCAGCTCCCCCGGCTCTTCGGAGGCCCCATGAAACGCTCCCCTCACGTCCGGGCCATGACCTTCTCCGCGCTCGGCGGAGCCGTCCTCATCACGCCACTGCTGGCCGCCCCCGCCCAGGCCGCCCCGCCCTCGCCCAAGGTCCGCGCGCAAGCGATCGGGGACGCCGCGGAGAAGCGCGTCACCGCCTACTGGACGCGCGAGCGCATGCGTTCTGCCGTACCGATGGAACGGCTGTTCAAGGCCAGGCCCTCCAGCCAGAAGTCGGTGAAGCGGGGCGTCAAGCAGCAGTTCCCCGCCACCAAGGCGCTGCCTCTCCTCAACCCGGGAGCGGCCTGGACGCAAGGCGGCAAGGTCGCGCGCACGGCGGGACGCGTGTTCTTCACCTTCCAGGGGCGCAACGCGTCCTGCTCAGGGGACGCGGTCACCAGCGCCAACAGGAGCACGGTCATCACGGCGGGCCACTGCGTGAAGCTGGAAGGCTCCTGGCACACCAACTGGGTGTTCGTCCCGGGCTACGACGACGGGCAGCGCCCGTACGGCACCTGGACCGCCAGGCAGACCCTCACCACGCCCCAATGGGACGCCACCGAGGACATCAACTACGACGTGGGCGCCGCCGTGGTGAACTCCCTGGACGGCCGCAACCTGGTCGACACCGTGGGCGGGCAAGGCATCGCGTTCAACCAGGACCGCGGGCAGACCATGCACGCCTTCGGCTACCCGGCCGAGGCGCCCTACGACGGAAGCACGCTCACCTATTGCAGCGGCCCCGTCATCAACGACCTGCTGGGCACCACCGCGCAGGGGATGACGTGCACCATGACCGGCGGGTCCAGCGGGGGACCATGGTTCCTGAGCTTCGACGAGGCGACCGGCACGGGCGTCCAGAACTCGGTCAACAGCTTCAAGTACAACTTCCTGCCGACGCACATGTTCGGGCCGTACTTCGGCGCCGACGCGCAGAACCTGTACCGGAGGGCGCAGTCGTCGTAACGGCGGCGGGCCGGGCTCAGCCGCTCCCCTCGGGGCGCGGGGTGGCGCGCATGGGCGGGCGGAACGTGGCGCGTTCCCCCCGCTCCGGGTCGTCCTCCTCGGCCTGCTCGCCCCTCTCGCGCGGGCGGTACAGGGGGAGCCGCAGGACGAGGCGCGCGCCGCGGTCACTGTCCGCGACATTCAGCCGCCCGCCGTGCGCGGTGACGATCTCGCGGGCCACGGGCAGCCCGAGGCCGCTGCCGCCGCTGTCGCGGCTGCGCGCGGAGTCCAGCCGGGCGAACGGGTCGAAGACGCGCTCCCGATCGCCGACGGCGATGCCGGGCCCGTCGTCGCGCACCTCCAGCACCGCCTCACGCCCCTCGGTTCCGAGGCTGACGGTGATCTCCCGCTCGGCGTACCGTTCGGCGTTGTTGAGCAGGTTGACCAGCGCCCGGACGATCTGCGGGCGGTTCCCCTCCACCAGCACGCCGTCCCGCAAGCCGCTGCGCAGCGGGACGGCCGACGTGCGGGCCGCCACCTCGTCCCGGACCAGGCCGGTCAGGTCCAGTGGCGCGCGCTCGGGCCGCGCGCCGACGTCGATCCGGGCCAGGGCCAGCAGGTCCTCGGCGATCTGGTGCAGCCGCTCGACATCGCGGAGCGCGTCCTTCAGGGTCCCCACCGGATCGACCTCCTCCGGATCCGCCAGCGCCACCTCGATCTTGGTGCGCAACCCGGCGATCGGGGTGCGCAGCTCGTGCGAGGCGTCCGCGGCGAACTGGCGCTGCCGCGCCATCGTCCGTTCCTCCCGGTCCAGCATGCCGTTGACCGTACGGGTGAGCCGCGCGATCTCCCCGCCGCCGCGGTCGGCGGCGCCGGGCGGGGGGACGCGCAGCCCCCACCCGGACTCGGCGACCTCCGACAGCCGCGCCTCGAAGCGCTGGACGGCGTCCCTGCGCCGCTTCGCCGAGCGCCGCAACGACCACAGGAGCGGCGTGAGCAGGAGCAGGCACAGGCCCGCGCCCACCACGGCGCCGGGCAGGAACGTGTCCATCGCCCAGGCGCCGGTGGTGAGCAGCGACGTGGCGACGATCGCCACGGAAAGGGAGAGCAGCCGCAGCGGCGCCGGCCTGTCACGCACCGGACGCGACGACCTCGCCGGGCGATCGGCCCCGCTGTTTCCCCGCATCTCTTATTTCTATGCGGAGACCGCCTAAACCAGGGCAAAGCAGGCGCCGCGATCCGGCCCCCTCCTCCCCCGCAATTCCCACCCCACCTGGGGCGACGGCAGATCACCCATGTGCATTCCCGGAACGGCCACCCCCGGACCGCCCCGCATACCCCCTGACCTTTGCCGCCATTTTCACTGTGAGTAACGAGAGCAACACGTTTCACCACCTATAAAGGATTCTGTGATGTCGGCTCCCGCTACACAGGGGGAATGGGCAATGGGCCACACGGGGGAACCACGGTTCGACCCCGGCGTGCTGACCGCCGCGCAACGCCAAGGCGACGCCTGCGTCGTCTGCCACAAAAAGTGGCCGCGGCCACGAGTACGCCTAGGGCTACTGCCCGACGGCCAAGGGGTGTTCGCGTGCGACGATTGCGCACCCGCCCTGCCGATCCCCCGCGGGCCCCAAGGCCCGGAGCCGACCACCGCCGCCCGCCCGCCCGCCCGGCGGGCCAGAGCGGCGATGCCGGTACTCGACTAGCTCGCTAGACCGACACCGGCATCCGGGAGATCTCTCCAGGAGAAAGGGTGACCCGGACCATCGGGGGGAGGTCCGGGACCACCCGGGTGGCGCGCCCGGCTGGGGGCGGCCGGGCGCGCCCTTTTTTCTTTGCTTCAGCGAGCTGCGCTCCTCGCCTGGCGGCTCGTCGCTTGTCGCTTACGCGGCGATCGCTGCATCGCTCCGACTCGCCCAGGGGCTCGCTTCGCGATCAGGGTCTCGCTGGCGCTCGCCCCTGCCTTGGGTCGCGATCGCGGCGGTTGGCCGCCGTTCGGGGCTGAGGTGGGACCCTCTCTATTTGCTTCAGCGAGCTGCGCTCCTCGCCTGGCGGCTCGTCGCTTGTCGCTTACGCGGCGATCGCTGCATCGCTCCGACTCGCCTGGCGGCTCGCTACGCGATCAGGGTCTCGCTGGCGCTCGCCCCTGCCTTCGGTCGCGATCGCGGCGGTTGGTGTTGTTGCGGGGTTCGGGGACGTGGTTGCTCGCCCTGGCTCAGGACTTGGTGGCCTGGATCCAGGCTTTTGTCCACTCCGTGTAGTCGGTGCAGTCGCGGCGGCCGTTCATGTCGCTGTCGTCCTCGTCACCCGCGCCGCACTCCCTGGACGGGGTGTGGGCGAAGATGACCTTCTCCAGGTAGTCGCGGTCGCTCACGCGGTAGGCGTTGCAGAAGGCGGCGCGCAGGCGGTCGCCGGTACATGCCTGGGGGTTGGCGGGCGCCACGCCCGACCACTCGGCGACCTGTTGCTGGACGTCGGGCGACGCGGTCCACTGCAACCACTGGTACATGCAGTTGGGGTGCTGGGCGCGGGCGCCGATCATCCACGCCTTCATCCAGCCGGTGACGCCGCCGTCGGGGACGACGCCCTGCACCGGCTTGCCCGCGCGGGTCAGAACGTCCACCTGGTACGGCCAGACCTGGCCCACGGCCGCTCCCCCGCCGGCGAAGGCGCTCACGGCGTCGGCGGGCAGCTCCCAGTACTCCTTCACGTGCGGGCGCTGCCGGACCAGGATCTTGATGACCTCGTCCAGCTGGCGGCGGGTGAGGGAGTACGGGTCGCTGATCTTGAGCTTGCGGTTCTTGCTGCGCAGGTAGAGGGCGGCCTCGGCGATGGTCAGGGGGCTGTCGCGGATCACCAGCCGGCCCGAGTGCTTCGCGGCCTGGGCGGGGTCGAACAGCGCCGCCCAGCTCGACGGGGCCGACTCCACCGCCCTGGTGTCGTACATGAGGAGGTTCGAGCCCCAGACGTAGGGGACCCCGTAGACCTTGTCGTCCTTCTTGAGCAGGGAGCGCAGGCGGGGCTGGAGCCTCTTGTAGCCCTCCACCAGGTTCGGGTTGACCGGGGCGACGTCCCTGCCCTCGATGAGACGGCCGGCGACCTCCGGCGGGGCGGCCACGCCGTCGTACTGACGGGACTTGTTGCTCATCAGCTCGGTCAGCTCCTGGGCGTTGCGGGCCCCCTTGACGCTGACCTTGCATCCGGTGCGTTCCTGGAACGGGGTCACCCAGTCGACCCGGGGGTCGGTGCCGCCCGCCTCCACCTCGCCGGGCAGCGTCACCAGGTTGAGCGCCCCCTCGCCGGGACCCAGGGTGCTCGCCGCCCGCATCGCGCCGACCGGCTCCCGCTCGTCGTCACCGGTGCAGGCGCCGCCCAGCGCCCCGACCATCGCCGCCACGGCCAGCACCGAGGCCGCCGCCTTGGACCTCCGCCTCATCACGCTCCCGAATCGCCCACGTCACCCGTCGGCGCAGCGTAGCGCCTCCCGGGTCGCTCCGGGATCCGTTCGGCCGCCCGGGACGGCGCCCCGCCGTCCGAACGGCGGCGGCACCCGAATTCCGCGACGGGACGCGCGGGCACGGCGCGGCTTTTCCGGTTTTGTTTTTAGGGCGCTCCGGTGAACACCATTAAGGAATGGCCTTTGGGCCGTGCCGCATGAGAAACCGCCACGGCCCGGGGGGACGGCGGGTGCTGGCGTCCGCGCCACACACGGAGGTTGCTGGAGAGGGATATGGCGCGGGCTGACCGTCCGTCCCGGGCCGTGGCGGCACCGGTGGGGCGTGGCGAGGTTGGGGAACAGCGGATCACCTTGCAGTGCTGCCTGGCCACACGATCACCGGTACCCGCCGGGACGCCGCCGGTGTGATGCCCTCGAGACGGAGGAGGTTCGAGGGCCGGTGCGCGTCCTGCCGGGGGTCTGGCGGGGAGTAGGCCCTGGTCGGGACCTGGCTCCCGGGGTCGTGTCCGGTGGTTTCGCCGTGCTGGACCACCTCGATCCGTGCGATGAGCCGCTGCGGTGACTCGGCCTCGACGAACCCCGCCGGGTTCCGCTCCCGCGGAGGGAGCGCCCACCAGCGGCGGGTGAACGGGCCGAACCAGACGGTCCAGCCCGGATACCGCCGGCTGAGCGCCTCGGCCTCGGCCGAGTGGTCGCCAGTAGTCATCGCGCGGAACCCGTCCTTTTTAATTGCATCTCGAATTAATTGAGACAATCAGATTGTGGCGTCCCGCCACAGAGACAGTCAACACCTGTAGCTATTATTTGTCGGAGGCGGCGTGACGAAAATTGACGACGAAAACCTGCGAACGGCAGGAAATACCCATCATCCGGACCTGCCGGTTGTCACAGCGGGTCGCCCTCCGGTGGCGGACGCGTCCCTCCGCGTCGGCGGCGGGGCCCGGACGGACCTTGCCCGAAGGTTCGATCAGGGCATCGCCGGCGTCTGGTGAACGTGACCTGTTCACCAAGTCACGCGCGGCGTTCACCCCGCGCGGCCGGTCGCACCTAGCCTGACCTGGTGGGTCGGCTTTTTGGTCGAATACGGGCGATTTGTCCCACTCATGCGCCGTTCGTCGCCGCGCTCGCCTTGGGTGCCGCCGTCCGGTGGCTCACCATGCTCGGATATCCCGGCGTGCTGTGGTTCACCGGGGACTCCTCCTTCTACCTCGGTTACGCGCTGCGTCCCGCTCCGTCACCGAGCAAGACGCTGGGCTATTCGTTCGTGTTGAGGCTGCTCGAACCCGTCCACAGCCTGGCCCTGGTGGCGAGCTTGCAGCACGCGATGGGCCTGGCCGTCGCGGTGATGGTCTACGCGCTGCTGTACCGGGCCGGGTTGCCGGGGTGGGGCGCCACGCTGTTCACGCTGCCGATCCTGTTCGACGCGTACACGATCGAGCTTGAGCACCTGCTGATGTCCGAAGCGCTGTTCACCTTCCTGATCGCGGCGGCGTTGACGCTCGTGCTGTGGCGGTCCGAGTGGTGGATGGCCGCCGTCGCCGGAGGGCTGCTCGGGTACGCGGTGCTGGTGCGGTCGGCCGCCCTGCCCCTGCTTCCGGTGGTCTTCCTGTGGCTGCTGCTCCGCAGGTGGCACGCCCTGGTCTTCGGTGCGGCCGCCGTGGTGCCCCTCGCGGCCTACGCCGTCTGGTTCCACGGTGCTCACGGCTCCTACGGCCTCACGTCCAGCGACGGCATCTACCTGTGGGGACGGACGGCGGCGTTCGCCGACTGCGATGAGATGCCGCCCGGCTTGAAACCGCTGTGCCTCAGCCCCTCGTTGCGCGCCAAGGGGTATCCGCCCGGACGTCTCATCTGGAGGAGCCAGGCCCCACCCCGGGTCGTGTACGAGAACGTCACCAGCCGTGAGGCCAACGACACCCTGCGCGACTTCGCGGTACGCGCCATCCTCACCAATCCCGGCGGCTACCTGAAGGCGATCGGTGACGGTGTCGGCATGGCCTTCAGCCCCCACCGTTCCCCGCACCCGACGGCGAACACCGAGGCGCTGTACCACTTCCCCGACCGGCCCCAGGTCCTTCCCTCCCACAAGGGGTGGGGCAGAGGGCACGGCACGGCGCTTGCTGACGCGACCCGGTACGAGCGGTCATCCGTCGTGAGCCGGGTCGTCCAGCCGTACGCCGACCTCATGATCGCCTACCAGAGGTGGGTGTACCTCCCGGGACCGGCGCTGGCCGCGCTGTTCGCGGTCGGCGTGGTGGGGCTCACGCGGCGCGGGCCGGCGCCGGCGTGGGCGTCCGCCGTGGCGTTGCTGGTGTTCCCCATCGCCGGCGCCGACTTCGACTACCGGTACGTGGTGCCCACGATCCCGTTCGCCTGCCTGGCCGCCGGGCTCGCGCTCAACCGTTGGTGGGGAAGCCCAGGTTCACTCCTCCGTGGGACGGGTCGAGCCAGCGCGCCGTGACCGCCTTGGTCCTGGTGTAGAAGTGAACGCCCTCCATGCCGTAGGCGTGGCTGTCGCCGAACAGGGACGACTTCCAGCCGCCGAAGGAGTAGTAGGCCATCGGCACGGGGATCGGCACGTTGATGCCGACCATGCCGACCTCCACCTCGTTCTGGAAGCGGCGCGCCGCCCCGCCGTCGTTGGTGAAGATCGCGGTGCCGTTGCCGTACGGGTTGCCGGCGATGATCTCCATGGCCTCGTCGTAGGAGCGGGCCCGGACGATGGAGAGGACGGGACCGAAGATCTCGTCCTTGTAGGCGTCCATCTCCGGCGTCACATGGTCGAGGACGGTCGGGCCGAGCCAGAACCCGTCGCCCGGGTCGCCGAGGACCGGCGTCTCGCGTCCGTCCACCACGAGGGTGGCGCCCTGGGCGACGCCCGCGTCCAGGTAGGACGCGACCTTGTCCCGGTGCGCCTTGGTGACCAGCGGGCCCATCTCCGACTCGGGGTTGTCGCCGGGACCGACCTTGAGCTTGGCGACGCGCTCCGTGATCTTGCCGATCAGCTCGTCCCCCACCGGGTCGACGGCGACGACGACGGAGATGGCCATGCAGCGCTCGCCCGCCGAGCCGAACCCGGCCGACACCGCGGCGTCCGCGGCCAGGTCGAGGTCGGCGTCGGGCAGCACCACCATGTGGTTCTTGGCGCCGCCGAGGGCCTGGACGCGCTTGCCGTGGCGGGCCGCCGTCTCGTAGATGTAGCGGGCGATCGGGGTGGAGCCGACGAAGCTGACCGCCTTGACGTCGTCATGGTGCAGCAGCCCGTCCACCGCGGCCTTGTCGCCGTGGACGACGTTGAAGACGCCCTCGGGCAGCCCGGCCTCCGCCCACAGCTCCGCCAGCCGGACCGAGGCGGACGGGTCCTTCTCCGACGGCTTGAGGACGAAGGTGTTCCCGCAGGCGATCGCGACGGGGAACATCCACATCGGCACCATCGCGGGGAAGTTGAACGGGGTGATCCCCGCGACCACGCCCAGCGGCTGAAGGATCGAGTAGGCGTCCACACGGGACGAGACGTTCTCCGAGAACCCGCCCTTGAGCAGGTGCGGGATGCCGCAGGCGAACTCCACGACCTCCAGGCCGCGCGCCACCTCGCCCGCCGCGTCCGAGACCACCTTGCCGTGCTCGGACGAGATCAGCCTGGCCAACTCGTCGCGGTGCGCGTTCACCAGTTCGCGGAAGCGGAACAGGATCGCGGTGCGCCGGGCAAGCGAGGTATCCCGCCAGGCGGGGAAGGCGGCCTTCGCGGCGGCGACCGCGGCGTCGATCTCCTCCCGCCCCGCGAAGTCGACCCTGCCGCTCACGCGGCCGGACGAGGGCTCGTACACCTCGCCCTGCCGTTCGGCGGGGGCGCCGGTGTGCGGCTTGCCGTCGATCCAGTGGGTGATGTGCCGGGTCATGACGTCGCGGCCTCGTTCACGCTCTGGAGGGCGTCGGTCAGGATGGCCAGGCCCTCGGCCGCCTCGGCGTCGGTGAGCGTCAGCGGAGGCGCCATCCGCACCACGTTGCCGTACAGGCCGCCCTTGCCGACCAGCAGCCCGCGTTCCCGCGTGGCCTCCAGCACGGCGGCGGCCAGCGGCGGGCTGGGCTCGCCCGTCGCGGGGTCGGCCAGCTCGACCGCGAACATCAGGCCCTTGCCGCGCACGGCCCGGACGATGTCCAGCGTCTCGGCCGCGGCGCGCAGCCCCCCGATGATCGTCTCGCCCTGCCGGGCGGCGTTGGACTGGAGGTCGTGCTCCAGGACGTAGTCGAGCGTGGCGTTGCCGGCCGCCATGGCGATCGGGTTGCCGCCGAACGTGGAGATCCCCACCGCGGGCAGCGCGTCCATCAGGTCCCCGCGGGCGACGACGCCGCCGATCGCGAAGCCGTTGGCCAGGCCCTTGGCGAAGGTCATCATGTCGGGCGTCACGCCGTGGCTCTGGATGCCGAAGAAGCTCTGCCCGGTACGGCCCCACCCCGTCTGCACCTCATCGGAGATGAGCAGGATGCCGTACTCGTCCAGGACCTCCTTGTACGCGCGGAACAGCCCGTCGGGGGCCATGGTGAAGCCGCCCACGCCCTGGATCGGCTCGGCGATCAGCGCGCCCACCTCACCGCCCGCCGCGGTCGCCAGCACGTGCCGCAGGTCCTCGACGCACACGTCGATGTACGCCTCGTCCGACAGGTCCTTGAACTGCGGCAGGTGCCGGTCGGCGCCGTGCAGGAAGTGGACGTGGACCGGCGAGTACGACAGGTTCGTCCAGGCCCGGGTGCCGGTGACGCCGATCGCGCCGAACGAGCGGCCGTGGTAGCTCTGCCGCATCGCCAGCATCTGGTCGGTGCGGCGGGTGTAGGCGGCCAGCAGCAGCGCGGTCTCGTTGGCCTCGGTGCCGGAGTTGGTGAAGAACACCTTGGCGTCCGGGATCCCGGACAGCCGCGCGATCTTCTCCGCGAGCTCGATCTGGCCGCGCAGCAGGTAGGAGGTGGAGGTGTGCACGATGCCGGTGGCGATCTGCCGCTCCACCGCCTCCCTGACCTCGGGCACGTCGTACCCGATCATGTTGCTGAGGATGCCCGTGAAGAAGTCGAGGTAGCCGTTGCCCTCGCCGTCGGTCACGCGGTTGCCCTTGCCGGCGACGATCTCGATGGGACGCTCGTAGTTGAGGGCCACCCAGGACGGCATGACGGCCCGGTGGCGCTGCAGCAGACTCGCATGTTCCGACATGCCCACAGTCTCGTCCCGGCGGCCTGCGGTGGGAACCGCCACAGTGTCACGATCCAGGCCGGACGCTTGACGGAGTGGCACCCTTTACACTGTGTAAGACCATGCTTCCCACGCTGGGCGATGTGCTCTGTCTCGACGCGGTGCGCCGCGGCCAGCCGCATGTGGTCGCCGGCGGCGACCGGCTGGACAACCGGGTCCGCTGGGTCCATGTGGCCGAGGTCACCGACATCGCGCACCTGCTGCACGGCGGCGAGCTGGTCCTGACCACCGGCATCGCCTTACCGGACGAGCCGGAACGGCTGCGGGCCTACATCGCCGAGCTGGCCGAGGTCGGGGTCAGCGGGCTGATGATCGAGCTGGGCCGGCGGTACGCCGACGCCCTGCCGCCCGCCCTGCTGGCCGCCGCCGAGGAGCACCGGCTGCCGGTCGTCATGCTGGCGCACGAGCCCGCGTTCGTGGACATCACCGAGTCCGTGCACGCCCGGATCGTCCAGGACCAGTACGCGGAGCTGCGCGCCTCCGAGCGGCTGCACGAGATCTTCACCCAGCTGTCGGTGGAGGGCGCGTCCACCGAGGAGGTCGTCCGGCAGACCGCGGCGCTGGGCGGGCACGCCGTCGTCCTGGAGAACCTGTCGCACCAGGTGCTGGCCGCCGACGCCGACGGCCGCGACCCGGCCGAGCTGCTGTCGGCGTGGGAGACCCGCTCACGCGCCGTCCGTCCCGGGCAGCGCACCGCGTACGACGCGGCGTCCGGCTGGCTGGTCACCATGGTCGGCGCCCGCGGCGAGGACTGGGGCCGCCTGATCATCACGCTGGGCGCGCCGCCCACCGCCCGCGACACCGTCCTGATCGAACGGGCCGCCACCACGCTGGCGCTGGGCAGGCTGCTGGACCGGCACGCCGAGAGCGTCGAACGCCAGGCGCACGGCACGATCATCGCCCGGATCCTGGAGCACTCCTATTCCGACCCGCAGGAGGCCGCCGCCCGCTCCCGCGCGCTGGGCGTCCCCCTGTCGGGCCGCCGCCTGATCGGCGTGGTGCTGCGCACCCGCGGCCACGCGCAGCCCGCGGAGGTCTCCGAGCTGGCCGAGGTCGCCGCCGCGGCCTGCAAGGACGCCCGGCTCGCCGCGCTGGTCGGCGTCCTGGACGAGGGCGGGCCCTCCGCCCGGGTCGGCGTCCTGGCGTCCCTCCCGGCGCGCTCCGACCCCGAGACCGCGCTCACCGCCGTGGCGACCCGCGTCCGGAAGCAGTCCGACGGGGTCATGGCGGCCGGGTCGGTGGTGTCCTCCATCCGGGACGTGCGCCGCTCGTTCCTGGAGGCCGACCAGGTCGCCGACGTGGCCAGCGGCTCCTCCGGCGACCGGCTCTTCTATCGCATGCCCGACCTGCGCCTGCGCGGCCTGCTGCACCTGCTCCGCGACGACGCCCGCATCCAGACCTTCGTCGAACGCGAACTCGGCCCCCTCCTGGAGTACGACGCCGAGCGCAAGGGCGACCTGACCCACATCCTCCGCCTCTACCTGGACGCGGGCCGCAACAAGGCCGTCGCCGCCCAGAAGGCCCACCTGTCCCGTCCCGCCTTCTACGAACGCCTGCGCCGCATAGAACGCGTCCTCAACGCCGACCTGGACGACGTGGAGTCCTGCGTCTCCCTCCACGTGGCCCTCCTGGCCCTCTCCTCCCTCCGCCAGGACCGCCAGTAAAGGCTTGCGGCGACGGCGCTGGTAAGGCGGCCACCGGCGGGCACAACACAACGATGGACGTGCGAACGTTCGGGGTCGAGGAGGAGCTGCTGCTCGTCGACCCCGACGGCGGGGGACTTCGGGCCGTGTCGGACGCGGTGATCCGGTACGCGCGGGAGCACGGGGGCGTGCCGCTGGTGGGGGCGGGCAACGCGGGGATCTTCGAGACCGAGCTGCAGCGCGAGCAGCTCGAGATGTGCACGCTTCCCTGCGCGACGCTGGACGAGCTGGCCGAGCAGGTCGTCACCATCCGCCGGGCCGCGTCGATCGCGGCCTCCGGCGTGGGGGCGGCGGTGGCGGCCCTGGCGACCTGCCCGGTGGAGGTGCACCCGTCGCTGACGCCGTCCCGCCGGTACCGGCGCATGGCCGACGCGTACGCGCTCACCGCCGACGAGCAGCTCACCTGCGGCTGCCACGTGCACGTGAGCATCGGCTCGGCCGACGAGGGCGTCGCCGTCCTCGACCGGATCAGGCCCTGGCTGCCGCCGCTCCTGGCGCTCAGCGCGAACTCCCCGTTCTGGCAGGGGCACGACACCGGGTACGAGAGCTGGCGGCAGCAGGTCTGGTGGCGGTGGCCGTCCAGCGGCCCGACCCAGCTGTTCGGGTCGGCGGCGGAGTACCGCGCGGCCGTGCGGGCGCTGATCGAGACTGGCACCCTCCTCGACGAGGGCATGATCTACTTCGATGCCCGGCTGTCCCGGCACCACCCGACCATCGAGATCCGGGTGGCCGACGTGTGCCTGCGCTCGTCCGACACCGTGCTGGTGGCGGCGCTGGTACGGGCGCTGGTCGACACCGCCGCGACCGCCTGGCGCGCCGGCGAGCCCCCGGACCCCGTACGCACCGACCTGCTGAAGCTGGCCATGTGGCGGGCCAGCCGCTCCGGCCTGGACGAGGACCTGGTCCACCCCGTGACCCACCGCTCCGCTCCCGCGGCGGACGTGGTGACGGCCCTCCTCGACCACGTCACCCCCGCCCTGGACCGCTACGGCGACCTGCGCACCGTCCACGACCTGCTCGGCCGCGTCATGAAGGACGGCAACGGTGCCCGCCGCCAACGCGCCATCTACCAGCGCGAAGGCAAAATCCCCCCCATAATGGCCGACGCCGTCCGCCGAACCGCCGAACACTAACAATCAAAAAAGGCCGCTGCGGGGCGTCCCAGGGGGTAGATCACCCCGCAGCGGCGTCTAACAACCCGCCTCAGCCCGTCACCCCAACCCCGAACGGTCGCTCAAAGCGCTGCGATCGCGACCGAAGGCAGGTTCCGAGCCTGCGAGGAACCTGATCGCGCAGCGAGCCGCCAGGCGAGGAGCGCAGCTCACGCGAGCCAATAAACACAACCGCCGCGGGGCGTCCCGGGGGTAGACACCCCGCAGCGGCGTCTAACAACCCGCCTCAGCCCGTCACCCCAGCCACGAACGGTCGCTCAAGCGCTGCGATCGCGA
>NZ_JBIMPP010000109.1:0-16227 GCF_043906805.1 Actinomadura sp. SCN-SB
CCTTCTTGCAACTCTGCAAAGTGCAGACAGAGAAATGGCTGAAATTTTCGACTATGGACAGCCGAGAGAGACCGCTCTGGTTGGGAGTCCTCAAACCACTCTGCTTCCGGGGCGAAAGGTCGCCTGGAATATTGGCTTCAGCGTCGACGATCCCGACGATATGATCTTGGAAATCACACCCGATCCCGAGATCGGTGGGGTCATCTACGGTTCGTGAAATTCTTCGCAGAGCACCCGGGCGAAGCAATGATGTTGTGGAAGCCTGAGATATGGCTGGGGTGATGGCGTCGCGAGCGCCGCGCCAGGTGGTCTGATAGAGGCCGGCGGCTCCGTGGCACAGGCCGGGCTCGGTCATTTGCCGGGCTGGTGCAGCGGGTCATCCCCGACTGCCACCGCGCACCGTGCTGGAGGCTGGGGGCTCCGTCATGGTCGCCAGGTGGGGCGTCCAGAGCGAGGCCGAGTACGTGGCGGCAGAGCGGCAGTTGCGTGTCATCCAGGGCAGAGGGAACGGGTTCAGCGGAGAGGACATCGTCGAGCTGGAGCGGAAGGCGGACGAACCCTCAATGCGGATCCTACGATGAAGCCGGGTGCAGCGCCCACCCGTTATACACGAACGGTCTGGCTGGGCACTGCGCGGCAATCACGGCTTTGTCGCCGCGATGAAATCATGAAGAGGTGATAGATCGTGTGCCCATAGCAGTGATAGACCACGTTCTTGGGCGTAGGTTAGATTGGCGAGTACGAACACGCCTGAAAGAATCGCAGTTGGGACGATGTTCGTAGTACCAAATTCCTTCCGCCATTCAACTGCCTTTACTGCGGCGTCGTTATTTATCCGCTTGTAGCTGTTGGTGCCGCTATTTGACACCTTGCATTCTATGGGCATCAAGCGCCCATCCCAAAGGCGCACAACTACGTCAGCCTTTCTGCTGCCCACTTCACATTCCGCACAAAACTCGCCCACGGCGGGAGCCTTGGACAGGTTCTCGATCTTTCTCGGCGGAACCTCGTTCAAACGGCATTCCTGGCGCAAAAAGTCCTTGACGCGCGACTCTTGCATGTCCTTGCCTTCGTTGCGGCGAATTGTTTCAACATTGCGCATTGCCTGCATGGCGGCAGTGCTGATGATCGCGATGTTCGTCTCACTCTCGAGAGGTTCCCTCTCCTCAGCCAACCAAGGAAAACGCTCGCGATCAAGGCCAAGTAAAATAACGCTCATAAGCGTTGTAGCTCGTTCCGGATTCTTACGCATAAGAGTGGGCGCCATGGTGACGCTCGCAAGCGTCTCCAGATCATCCTTGCTTACCGGAGGTCCGGACAGGTACCTAGCTGTTTCCGCCAACTTTCTATCGCTCAAGATGTCAACGGCAAACTCGCGTATCCGGGTGAGGTCGGTTGTCATCTCGAGGATGGTTTCAATAGCTTCCCTTGCCTCTTGGAATCGTTCCAAGTACTTCTCAAGCGGCTCGCCCATGCGCTCTTGCCGGAAGTAGTCAATGGCGATACAACGGGCATCCTCAAGCTGTGGCTCAGTCCAGACTGGGGGCATCACCTGGGACATCAGTGAGTAGCACCTCCGGTGCAGGCACGGGGAGTCGCTCCATCTCCCGTGGTTCGAACTTCGTCAAGCCACCAGCATAGGTACGACCTTGCCCAGTTACCACCGATGCGCGCAGGTATTTTACGAGCCTCTCCACTGCACGGTCAGGTAGCGGCCCGCGCGGGTACAGCCCGTGCGCGATGTTGATGTGCCTGGCCTCTGCGAGGTTCCGGACGAAGGCCGGCGGCCGTCGCGCCATGTAGGTTGCCAGGATCGGTGCAGGCTCGCGCAGGCCAACGCTCCACCACGCACGCCGGTTCCTGGCGATGTAGGTGTCAGCAGCCCCGTTGCGTTTTGCGGTCTGGAGGAACGAGTCTACTGCTTGTCGCTCCTGTGAGGAAAGCTGGTCGAGATCTGTAGGCAAGTCAATAACCAGTCTAAGAGACCGATCATCGACTAGTTGTTCTCCAGCATCAAATAGTTCACGGGCACGGGTCACCGAAGGGAAAAGCACTTTTTCCGGTAGCGATGTAGCACCACGACTGGTAATCCAGGTGGAATTTGAGCCGGTTACTTGCCCGCGGTGGACGCGAAACAACTCTCCGAGTTCGATATAACTTTCTGGAAGCTTCGGGCTAACTCGCACCAAGGGACCCCAGCGAGGGGCCTCGTATAGGCGTTCGCGAGAGATATTTCGGCCGCCTGCCAGTGTTTTCAAATCCTCAAGGCGCTTTACACTGCTTAGTCGGAGTGACCTGGGTCTTTCACCGATCCGGAAGCACGAAATTGCAGCAGTTGTGGTGGCATCGGAAAACGCTGCTACTGTTGGCTCCAAAACGTGAATACTTTGTCCTCCCAAGTCATTGAGGAGAAGCTCACGGATCAAGCGCCCGTAATTAACATCTAGCCATTCTGCGGACGTAATAAAGGTGCCGAAGTCGCCTGGCTTGCCATGTTCTGCCGTAGCGAGGAAAAAGTGTGCATGCAATCCAGCAAGCCGACTTGCCGCAATGTCGTGTCGCTTCGCAATGCGCACAAGCCATTGTTTCCATTCTGATGAAATGAGATGATGGCGAACGTAGGGGGGATTGCCGATAAACAAAGTGCGACCAGATATGGGCTGCAGTACAATGGCGCGATAATCTGATAGGTATACGCATGTCCGGGAGGCAAGCCCACTTGCAGCTAGATTGGCTCGTGCGATGAGCGTAGCAACTGGATCTACATCGGCACCAACGAGTTTGGCCTGGGGCCATTGGCGACCGGCGGCAATCAGATAGCGTGCGGACCCAATACCCGGATCTACGACTCGCTCGGGATTGCTTTGATTTGCCGCCCAGTCGAGCATGCTTTTAACGATTGTTTGAGGAGTATAGGTCTGTCCGAGGGGCCGTCGTTGCTCTGCCGAATAGATGCGACAATACGCCTCCCCTAGAGGATCTTCGCCAGTGATAATGCGCTGCCGTAGATCCTCTAGGGCTTCCTCGTCCAAGTGGCCATTAGTTGCCTTCTCGGATATTTGCAGTTCTTCCGGTGACAAGCCAGTTACTGTCTGCGCGCCCAGTCGTAGGCTTGCCTCTAGGAGAGTGGGGAGGTCGGTTATCATACTAGAAGCTTCTGCCATATTCATCTCATTAACCGTTGAGGGGAGGGGGTTACGGGCGTGCTTTTTGTTCGTACTGAGGAAGAGCCTCTTCTAGTGGAACTGTCTCCGGCTCTATTGCTCTGGTCAGCACCTCATAGTCGTGATTGCTGATTGGAACCAGGGTGCGCCGGATATGGATTGCCCAGCTCTCAGGAAATGTTTCTAGGCGAGGTGCCAGAGTTGCAAGCTCGGGCCCCTTGCCCCATGGCGTTATTTCGTCCAGGCTAATTGGGCAACTGCGCGTGAATATCCGACCGCCAATTTCCATTGGTGGCTTTAGTTCTGAGAGTGAGCCCGTCAGTTCTGCAGTACCTACAACCCGGCCTCTGTCTCGACTTGGGTTGCGAAAGCAGCCACGCGTGAGGTAGAGAACGAGGCGATCGTTTGCTTTTAGTTGATCGACAATGCGAGTTCGTTGCGGCGCAAAGGCCATGCGCCGCTCCCTCAGGACCCAGAGCAGGCCTTCGCGATCGCCTAGAACGAGCAGGAAGTTGCTTCGATCCAACCCTTGCATGGGTCGACTATACTACGGTCGACACCCTGGTGGAAAGCAAGACACGCCAGAGATCCCATACGCTGTTCGACGCAGCTGCCATGCTGGCAGACGATCCGTCCCTCTGGCTGGGAGGGTGAGCCGTGTACTCATGCACTACCGCGCTTGTGAGGTCCGGTCGTACTGATCGCTCGCGCTGGCCTCATTCGGCTCATGTGGCAAATGACAGGTCCCTCGTTTTGAAGATTCCCGGGCTGACTTTTCCTTGGAACTCCCGGAAGTGGCAGGTACGGCCTGACGCAGCGACCTTGAAAGTTATTTGCTAGGGTAGGGCTGCCGTCCTGGCTGCTCGTGAGAGGTTAGCCTGCGTGGTCGTGGATAGGCCGAGGCGGTTCCAATGGAAGATCACTTGGTGGCTGAGGATGTGGCGGAGTCCTCGGTCTAGGTTGCCGGCGCCTGCAGCTTGGCCGAGGACGCGCCCAGACTGGTTGAAGGCAGCCGCCCATGGCTGCGCGGAGTTGAGTGGTCCCTCGATATTGAACAGTGGCCCCTCTATGTGAGGAGCAGTGTTGATTAGGGGGGCGAGGGTGGCTGCTAGGTCGTTAATGCGGCTCGTAGGAGCGTTAGTGCTTGGACGGAGTTGGGTCACGCGGTGCCAGACATCTCCCTGTTCAAAGGTGTCCAGGCCAGCAGCGTGGAGGAGGATGGTGCACAGCAGCATCGAGATCTCGCGGCGACCGATGGGTAGGGGCTGCTGTATGTAGTGGATGAAGTAGCGGGTGTCGTCGCAGAAAAGCTTGTGTGCGGCGTCGATTCCAGTGGGGCCGCCGAACGCGGCGCTCTCCGGCTCGTATATAGCTGGCCACCACGTGGCAAGGGCGCCTTCTTCGGTGAGGTCTTGCAAGAGCGCCGTGATATCGCTCTCTGCCTGTTCGCGGTCGGTGGCCGGATTGATGTGTAGGCGGATGCGCCAGCAGGGGTGCTTGCGGATAAACCACCAGCCGGTGATCGTCTCGCGCTCCTGCAGGTCGTTGATGCGCGGGGCGAGGGTGGTGGCCGTCTGTTCGGCGGCTTGCCAGTCGTGGAACTGGACGCGGATTTCGTACCAGGTTTGATCGGAGGCCTGGGCTTGGATTAGCGCGTCTTGTCCAGCCGACTTGAACAGCTCGATGGCCTCTTCAACGGCGGTGACTGTCGTACGGAGCCGCACGGCGATGTCTTGTGGCGGTTCGCCCGCCAAAGCCGCTAGGACGCCGTCGGCGAGGTGTTGTGGGTGGAGAGGTGTTTGCGCCGGAGGCTGGGCGGGTTCTAGACGAGGAGTAGGCATGCGTCCCATCCGGACCGTGGCGGGTGGTCAGGGTGCGCCAAGGTGAGCGAGGCCAGCGCCACGCCCGTAGTGCCGTCCAAGAAGCTGGTGTCGGTGTGGGCCTGGTCGGCGCGCTGTTGGAGCATGTCGGCTAGGTGGGGGAGTGCCTGGCTGATGGCTGGGGTGATGGCGTCGCGAGCGGCACGCCAAGTGGTCTGGTAGAGGCCGGCGGCTCCGTGGCACAAGCCGGGCTCGGTGATGGCTTGAAGTTGGGCCCGGTCGGTGACGCTGGCGGCTAGGGCGTCCTCGGCGTTGCGCTGTCGGGCGGCGTCTCCGAGGGCCTTGGCTGCGAGTTGGAGGGCGCGGGCGATGCCGGGCGTGCCGTAGCACCAGGACGGACGGTGTAGGCCGGATTGATTGAGGCGGCCGGTCGCGAGTTCGGTGCGGCTGATCCACTGCGGCCACCATGGTCCGGATGAGCCGTCCCGTTGCCATCGGTCGAACCAGCGGCATAGGTCGTGGATGATCTCGTGCTGGCCGTCCACCAGGACGCCACGGTGGGCGGCCAACGACAGCAGCGCCAGGATCCCGGCGGCGCCGTGGGCCATGCCCAGGTTCGCGTGACCGCCGGGGGTGGGCAGGATTGGGTCGGGGTCATGGTTGACCCACCATCCGGGGATGTCGGTCCGGTGGGGACGCGTCAGGCGCACCAGGTAGCCGAGCACCGCGCGGAGGACGTCGGCGTGGGGCGCCTGCCGTAGCAACAGCGCACCGAGGCCGGTCAGGCCGTAGAACAGGTCGTATTCGCCGAACGTCGCAGCCTGACCGGAGTCGATCCGGGCCAGCGCCGCAGCGACGCGGCGGCGGGTGAGTTCTTCGACGTGGGCGTTGATGGTCCGGGAGGCGGAGCCGTAGCGGGGGACGCCGTCGGTCTGTGCCGCGTGCAGGAGGAAGGCGATGGCGGGTGCGCCGTAGTAGAGCCCGGCTTGGTCAGCGACGATGACCTCGCCGCGCGCGGCGGCCTGCACCCATGCGTGTGCCTCGCGCCAGGCAGAGGCGTCGGCGTGGGCGCGCTCGATGTGCAGCAGCGCGGTTCCCGCAGTGCCTCGGGCTAGCGATTGGGTCAGGGGAGGGCTCTCGACGGCCGTCATGGTGCGGCCGCTTTCGATAGGGCCAGGTCGCGCAGTGCCGCAGCGCGGGCGAACCGGTTGGTGGTCCGTTCTCGTTCTGGATCGACGCCGAGGCTGCGTACGTAGTGATCGTGAAGGAGCGTTTTGAGGACGACGGCGGCCGCATCGTCCTCGCCCCGCTCGGCGATCAGCTGTTCCTGGTAGGAGCGCAGTGCGAGGCAGCGCTCCCGCCAGGCCGCGGCGGTGGCTTCACCGCTGGGGAGGCTGGCCAGGACGGTCTCGCTGTCGGTGCCCGAGAGCAGTAGCGCCGTGTCCCGGATGTGCTGGTCGAGTTTGCCGCTGCCCTGGGGAAGTTGGTCGACGAGCCATTGGGATCCGGTGCGCGGCGAGGGGGCGAGTGCGGCGGCCAGGTCGGCCATCGATGCGGCGGTTATCGCCTGCGAAGGCAGGTCGGCCTGGGCGGCCATGTTGATCTGCGCGATTGCGGCGGCGGAGTCGGTGGCGGCGACCTGTTCGGCGGCGTCCACGGGTCCGTATCTGCCGGATTGGGGACGGTAGGAGGCGAGCACCAGGTCAGCGAGAAGACCCTGAGCATGAAGCCCAACACCGAAGTCGGCGAGGCACGCGGCGGCGGAGCCGTAGGCATGGCTGTTGCGTAGCCGCAGGTACAGCCACAGCTCCTGGACGGTGTCCGGACGGGTGGTATCGCGGTGTCGCCGGAACCACCAGCGCAGGACATCGGCACCGAGGCTGGCGATGAGCGCTGGTAGATGAGCAGTGAGGATTTCGTTGTAGCGGGAGTGGTGCCCCAGTAGGCGTGCATGAAGGACGGTTCCTCGACCCGGCAGCGATACCGGGGCCAGAGGGCGGGCAGCGGTGATTGTGATGCGCTGCCGGGAGGTGAGCGAGGCCGAGCTCGTTGTGGTGAAGGGCGTGAGGAACTCACAGGGGCGGCCGATCCAGGCTGTCTCCGAAGGGGCGGGAGCCTCTTGCAGTTCCACCTTCCCGGCGACCTCCAGACGGGTGCGCAGCAGGGTTCGGTCCAGCCCCTGATCCAAGTCCAGCGGTAGTCGCCGGTCGCCTTGGATCAGGGTGAGGTGGCTTGGGGCGTTCCAGCGGTCGCACCAGGCGGCCAGGGCCTTTTCCCATGCCTGCACGCTGTCCTGCGGGTCGGGAAGTTCGGAGGCCGACAGGATCCAACGGGCGGGGGACAGCACGCTGCGGCCGTAGCGGACGCTGGGAAGGTGCGGCAGTGTGCGCGCGATTCCGAAGTCGAAGGGGCCGTAGACCGCGCAGCGGGCGGTGGCCACCTCGGCCAGGAAGCGCGCTAGAGGCGGTGTGTGCACCGACGCCTCAAGGGCGTGCAGGGCCCACGGCTGCACGCGTTGGCCAGTGGGTTGGTGGACGAGGTACATGTGCGTTGCGTCGGCGGTGACCGCCAGCTCGTCCAGGCTGATTGGTTGCGCGTGCGGCGGTTCGGCGAGGGAGTCTGGGTGCTCGCCGATGCTGATCACAGCGGGCAGCAGCGGCTGCACGCGTACGACGTTGCCGTTGTGTGCGCGGCGCGGCGGGAAGGACAGCTGGGCCACGAGGTCGTCGCTGCTGCTGGCCGCGGTGTAGGAGGAGGCCAGCAGCTCCCGCGCCGAGGCCGGCAGTAGGTGTGTGAAGCGCCCGGCCATGCTGCTCTGTACGCGGGGAGCCCCCGTCACCCAGAGGCGGAACCGCCCGCGTTGCAGAGCCTCGATCGAATCAGTGAGGACCTGGAAGGCCAACTCCACACGCTGCGGCGCGACCATCTCGTCTTGCCCGCCCACCGTGAGGGCGGCGATGTCGTCATCGGTCAGCTCGATCTCACGGCGGCCGTCCACGGCTGCCCGTTGGACGAGGGTCAGCAGTTCCACATCGCGATCAGTCGGCTGCCGGGCGGCGCGGCCACGGGATGCCCCGAGGTACCCCGCCGGAAAGCCGAGCCCACTGTCGGAGACCAGTTCCCGGACCGGCACCATTGCCCCCGGCCCGTAGCGTCCGCGGAACTGGACGTGGAAGTCACGCCATGCCTCGGTGCCAAAGCGGTGAGGGGACAGCCGCACCAACGCTTCCACGGCCCTGGCGGCCTCGTCCAGAACACCAGAGGGAAGCGTGATCTCCGCATCGACCTCGGTATCGGCTGCGAGCGTGTACGAGGACTGGCCGCAGATCGCCCGCATCCGGCGGGTAAAGCCTCTGACCGTGACGGGCACTGGCTGGGATCGGGCATGGGCGATCAGCTCGGCGTGGACCTCGGTGAGTTCGGCCAGGACGCTGGCAAGGTCCGGCACTCGGTCCGCCTCGGCGGCCCGCAGCCGACCCAACAGGTACTCCAAGCCGTCCACCACCGTCGCCGGTGGACGTAGGCCGGTGAGTAGCACCCCTTGTTCGACCAGCTCCGTCAGCAACGTCTCGATGGAAGCCGATGGCACGCCGGGGAACTGCTCACCCAATGAGGCGTGCAGCTCTGCGAAGACGATCGGGTGTGCTGCCGCCGCGAGGACGGCCTGCACGGCACGCGTGCACCGCACGGAGACCTCAACCAGCGGGCCAGCTTCGGAGCCGGACGAGGGACGGCCAGGAACGACGAACCGGCCTCCGCGAACCTCGCCGGCATTGTTGGCCACCACCGTCAGGCGGCGAAGCAGCTCCGGATGCCGCTCGATCCGATCGATAAGCGAGTGCAGCCATTGCGCGTCGGCGTGCAGGGTGAGCCGGTCTGCCGAGCCGAGAGCGGCATGGGCTTTCGTTCCGACGTTCACCGTGGTGATTCCGGCGAAGACGCCGAAGGGGGTGGTCCGCCGCTGCCACCGCAGCAGGTACGCCCCCAGGGTGAGCAGCAAGCGCCTCAAGCGGGCGTCATTGGCGCGGTCGCCGACCCCATCGGTGATGACCTGCTCTACCTGCTCGGCAAAGGCGGGGCTGGCCAGGTTCAGGGCTACGCGGACGGCGGGTGACTCCCACACACTCCGCAACCATTCGAGTGCCGGGCCCCGTAGCGCGGCGTCGTCGAAGAAATCGAACTCGCTGGGCACTTCCAGGTCACCGGGGTCAGTGCCGATGCGGGCCAGCACCACACCAGCGGGCTTGTAGAGGCGCCGTGCGCCCATCGCCACGCCTCCCCATCTGTGGTCGGTTTGTTAAGCCAGTCGATCCGGTGGGCGGCACCGCACACCTGGGGCGCCGGACGTGCCCGCAGGACGCTACGGTGCCGCCCACATCAGTTCCGGATGCGTGAAGCGCAGGGGCCGATCAGAAGGGGTCGTTGGCGGCGGTGTTGCAGGCGCTGCCGCTGCACGAGCTTCCGCAGCCGTCGCCGGTGTCGCACATCAGCTTGGCGATCGGGTAGGCGGCCTCGACCACCCGCAGGTCCAGGTCGAACTCGTCGACGGCGACGCCGCCGGGGTCGAGGACCGGGTCCGTCGCGGGCTCGGGGGCCAGGACAGGGGCTGAGGCGGTCATGGGAGTACTCCTTACCTTGGTAGACGGTTCTCCCTGCGAAACCACCTGGCCATCGGAACGATCAGGGTGACGGCCAGGAGATCGTGATGTGGCGGTGCTTCTTGCTGATGACCGCGCCCTCGGGCAGGTGGTCAAGCGGGGCGCTGATCGGCCACACGGTGATGTCGGGTTCAGGCCCGCTGCGGTGGTCGCGGTCCCATCGCCGTACCTGCTCGGCCAGGACGGCGGCGACCTCCCGGGCGCGGGGACCGTAGGCATGGGCGCCGAACTCGACCGTTCCCGGCTCCGCCGGCCGCGTGGAGAGGTAGGCGAAGGAGTCGCCGTCCACCATGGCGTAGGGGAACCAGCGGCCGCCCTCTTCCACCGCCAGGCCGGGCTGGCCCTGGCTGGTGTCCACGGCCAGGCCGCAGAAGCCGGGCAAGGTGGTCGCCAGCCAGAGCGGCAGGGTGGCGAACGGCTCCGTCCGCCCGACCAGAACGCCCGACCACGCGGCGGCGGGCTCGGTGCTCAGCACCCCGTCCAGCAGGCTCGGCTCCTGCAGGGTGCCGTCGTCGAACCGCAGCCCGACCTGTTCCCCGCGCAGCAGCCACAGCCGTTCGTCGTGGGCCCCGGCGCCCTGCATCTTGACGAAGCCGCAGACGTGCGCCGACCGGCTCACCAGATGGTCGCCTTCGCGTTCCAGGGCCAGCGAACGCGTCACGCCGCGCATCCGCAGCGGCACGACGAGCCTGCCGTCCTTGGCCAGTTGCTCGGTCCATGCCGGAGGGATGTCCCAGGCGCCGACGGTGACGATGATGCGGTCGTAGGGCGCGTGCTCGGGCACGCCTCCCTCGGCGTCGGCGAGCAGGACGTTCACCCGGTCGTACCCGGCCTCGTTCAGGAACGAGCGCGCCCGGTCGGTGACGTCGGGGTCGATGTCGACGGTCGTGACGTGGCCCTGCGCGCCGACCAGCTCGGCGATGAGCGCGGCGTTGTAGCCGCCCGAGCCGATCTCCAGGACACGCATGCCCGGCGTGATCTGCGCCTGCTCCAGCTGGCCCGCCTGGATCTCCGGTGCGGACACGGTGCTGATCGGCGTGCCGTACTCGTTGCGCTTGACGACCACGATGTCGCGGGCGTACGCCTCCTCCAGCGACGCGTCCGGGGCGAACACGTGCCGGGGCACCGCGCGGAACGCCTCCGCGATGCTGTCAGTGGCGATGACGCCATCGGAGATCAGGTCTTCCACGAGCCGTTCCCGCAGGTCAGCGGGGGACGGAGTAGCGACGGTGTCGTTGTTCATTCGCGGCAGTGTAGGCATCGCAGGTCCTCACTCCCCCTGACACGGCCGAGCCGCTATGAGTCCATGGCGTGAAGGCGACATCGCCACGGACGACCGGAACCGACGACGGGTGAACGCGGACCCGCTCAGCTCGGAGCCACGGGAGATGCCGGCGGCTCGCGCGGGCGGCAGGGTGCTGTGCATCTGTCTTGTCCACCCCGAGCTGGGGCTACGCCGGACCTTGTCCATGCGCCTACTCAAGCGCCGATCCAGCCCCGAAGAAATTGGCAGTTACCTTCAAGGCCCTTGTCACGACGTTGCAACCCCAAAGAGGCCTTGCACGGCTCTGTTGCGGTGTTACGTTGCGCCTGTGGACCCCCAGGCCCGGGACAACATCGCCGCCGAGCTCCGCGCCACGGGCACCGCCGCAGGCTGGTCACCCTGGCAACTCGTGCAGGCCATCCACGACAAGGCCCAGACTCCAACGCTGCTGATGGCATGGCGGCTGGCCACCGGTCAGACGCAAGACGAGGTCGTCAACGGCGTTCAGGGCCTGGCCGCTGACGACGGCCGACCATGCGCCATCAGCGTCCAGAGCTTGTCGAAATACGAGAACGGGCACCACACACCCGGCCCGTTCTACAAGCGCTACCTCGCGCTGTGGTTCCGGTGCAGGCTGGACCGCCTGGGCCTAGCCGACGAAGACCCGCTCGATACTCTGGTGGGAGAGGTTCCAGCGCTTCCCCAACCCCAGGAGGACGATGTGGAGCGTCGCAATTTCCTCGGACTCGCCGCGGCGGCGCCCCTGGTCGTCAGTCTCGACAGCACACGCTCACGGATGGACGAAGGGCTGCGCCGCGTACTGCCCGCCCAGGATCTCCAGCACTGGTGGGACGCCACCGCAGATCACGTAGCCGCCTACGGGACCATGCCGCCCACCGGCCTGCTCAAGCGCCTGGCCCCCGACCTCGATTCCATCGCCGCACTGGCCGAACGCTATCCACACCAGCGTGACCTGCACCTGATCGCCTCACGCCTCTGCGGGCTCACCGGCGCGCTGCACACCGACCTTCAGCAGGACCGTGTTGCACGCGACTGGCTGCACACCGCCAACCGCTACGCCGAACTGTCCGGGAACACCGCCCAGCAGTACTGGGTCGCCATGGCCCAGGCGATGGCCCTCATGTACGCGCCCACGCCCCAACCCCACCGCGTCGTCACGATCGCCGATCGCGCCCGCAACACCCTGGGGAAAGCGCCCAGCGCATCCGCTGCCCAGCTCACCGGCCTGGCCGCACGCGCTCACGCCCAGCTCGGCCGCCACGCCCAAGCCCACACCGAACTCCACAAGGCCCGCAGCATCTTCGACGGCCTGGGCGAGACCCAGATCAACGAGCCGTTCTTCGGGTTCCCCACCCAGGAAATGACCATGTACTCGTCCCAAGTGCTCAGCCGTACCGGCGCCTCCACCGCCTGGGACGAACAAACCCGCGCGCTGGCCGGATACGCCCTCGACGACCCGATGGACCGCCCCCTCATCCTGCTGGATCGAGCGCGCTACGTCACCGGACAGGGCGACGCCGACCACGCCGCCCGCATCGCAGGCGACGCCATCGGCGCCGTTCCGCAACAGCTCCGAGTCCCGCTCCTGCTCACACAGGTAGAGGACGTCGCAAGCCTCATCGCCCAGCGGTCACCGCAAGCGGCGGACCATCTGCGCCAATCCGTTCACGCCTGAAGCAGGCGCTCACGCCTCCGAGTCGTACTGGCCGGCCTTGATGCTGGAGATCAAAGCGGCCATTTCCTCCGGGCGGCAGCGGAGCCGCGGCCCATTTGGCTGCTTGGAGTCGCGCACAAGAATCTCGCGTGATTGAGGAGTGCGGCCCAGCTCAACGCACTGACCGCCATTGGAGCCGCTGTAAGAAGACTTGCGCCACTTCACAACTTCCATGACTCTGCCACTTTCTCCATGAGCTCAAGCGATGCTTTGTCCGGTAGTGCTGCCGAGTGTATGCGCTGCCAGGTCTTGACGATCTGGGACACCTTCTCATGCCCCTCGATCATGCGGCCAGTGAGCGCGTCGTCGAGATGGGCGATCTCGGCCCCATCAACCTTGGCGATCACGAACGGACAGCTCACACTGTACTCGGTGCCTGCGGGAATGATCTGCATGATGATGTCGGGATGCTCCGCCAGCTCGAGCAACCGGACGAGCTGTTCGTGCATCACCTTCGGTCCGCCCACGCACCGCCGAATGGCGTACTCGTCCATGACGAAGACGCAGGTCGGTGGATCGCCCTGTTCGAGAACGGCCTGCCGTTCCAACCGATCGAGTACGCGTTGTTCCAGGTCCATGGGGGCCTGATGGTTGTATTGGAGGACCGCCCGCGCGTAGTCCGGGGTCTGGAGCAGTCCGGGAACCACCGAGAGCTCGTACCACAGCACCGTGGAAGCCTGCTCCTCGACTTCCTTCCACTCCGACCACTCGGGCGATATATCTCGGCTCACCCATTTGACCAGAAGGCGCTCTAGGTACCCGGGCGCGTCCTCGCCTGCATCGGGCTTTCGGGTACCCAGCTTGTCCTCGCAGAGCCGTAGCTCTTTGAGTTTCGGTACGCGCTTACCCGTCTCCCACATGCCAATGGTCGAAGGCGCAACGTAGATCGCTTCGGCCAATTGCTTCCCGGTAAGCCCAGCAGCCTCGCGCGCATGGGCGAGCTCTTTACCCCACAGCTGTAGCGCTGTCTCGCGTTTCGGTGCCATCGATCTTTCACATCCTTGTGTGAACGGTGGCCGGGACTTCACATGCAGGTCTAGGGCTGTTAACGCTTCCCAGCGTATCAACCATTCGCCACGCTGTAGGGGCCGAAACAACGGCCACAGCGCAAGCGAAGCGGATAAGGCCACCCGTTGGCATTGACGCTCACGCCCCTCATCCCGCCGGTGGGAACCACATCGGACTCCGGGGCGGCGCGCTGTAGCGCCAGCAACCGAGAGCAACAGCCGAGAGGGAGTGACGGTGTCCACCAAGCAAGACCGCACCCGGCATCATCCCCACCCGCCCCACACCCCTGAGGCGCCCCTCCACGCCTTGGCACGGTTGCTGGCGTCCATGCAGACCCCAGCTCTGCACCTCACAGGCGGGACGATCCGCGGGCGGGAGTGCCTGTGTGTGCGTGTGGACGGTGACCAGGCGGTCCTGCGGGTGGTTGTCGCAGAGGGCAGCAACAGTTACCGGCCTTGGTTCGAGCTCATCACCGTCGATGGCGACGTGGTCCCGCTGGCTCCGGCCGCCGATGCCCAGCGTGCGGCCGAACGCATGCGGCCGGAGCTGCACGCCCGGCACGGCGAGGCCGTTCGAAGACCACGCGACGTGGAGCTGGGGCACTACTGGCCAGGAGGACCCAATGCTTACCTCCGGTGACCAGCACCCCGAGCCCTGGAGCCCGGCGGAGTTGCCGGCCGGATGCCAAGGCGAGTTCCGCCTTGGTGCGCTAGAGGACGTCCCGCGCGCGCGTCACTGGATCAGGGCGACGCTGGACAAGCTCACTGCTTCGTCAGCAAGTGCCACGGCCCACCTGGTCGACGCGGTGGAGCTGTGCGCGGCCGAGTTGCTTGCGAACGCAGCGCAGTGCTCGGACATGTCGCCCACGAGAGCGGTCTGTGCGCGCCTAGCGATGCTGCGGGACGCGGGCAACGGCCAGCGCGCTGTACGTGTGGAGGTGAACGACCCCGGCAACGCGCGGGGTGAGCGGCCAGCCGCACGACTGGCCGAACCCGATGCCGAGTCCGGACGGGGCCTGGCCATCGTGGCCACGCTCGCCTCGCGCTGGGGAACGACCACCGCAAACCGCGGAAATCTCGTCTGGTTCGAGGTCGAGTACTAGCCCTCGACAGAAGACGTGCAGTACCGGCCCCCACCCACCAAAGAAGGGGTCGTGTGGCTGTGGCGGCCGGTACTGCACCCCTGTGATTGCCAATTCCGAGACCGATAAATCGAGAGGGGACGATGGAGGCAAAGCCATCGGCAGAACGCGAAACTCTGCTGACTCCAGGTGAAGTCGCAAAGATGTTCGGCGTCTCTACCACCACTGTGACCCGCTGGGCCAGGGCCGGACGAGCCCCATCGCTCCTCACACCTGGCGGTCAGCGCCGGTTCCCAGCAATCCGGATGCGTGAGCTGCGGCAACAGGATATGAGCGGAACCTTGAAGGACACGTAGCCGCGCCCCTGGACCGGGAACGCGCTCGGCGGCAGGTTGATGTAACCCCCCGAGTCACCTGCGCGGGGCGCGTTCCCACCCTGATGTCGTGACCCCTGCGAAGCGCGGGGAGAGGGGCACCTCATGGTGCCGCGGCAGACCTCTTAGCCGATGACCGCGGGGGTCACGACATCTTCATCTCGCGGGCGGGCTGATTTGCCCAGATGCGAGCCAGAGAAATCAGAGTTGCCCGGGGGTTTGCAGGACGACCCCTCAAACGAGCAAAGGAGATGCGGCTAATGGATCAACTCGACCGACCCACTGCCAATCCGGTGCGCTCGCCTGATCCACTGGCCGTGCTCCATGGCATGATACGGGCTAGATATCCGATGATTATTGCGGCGCATGTGGAGAAGGATTCTGCGAAGGTCGCACACGACTCGAACGAGCCAGATCTCTACGTGGTCGTCACCTACAAGAACCGCGGGCCGTGGCGAGTTCTTTGGGATGGCAGCTACCTTCGCTTTCAGCATCTTCCGCCTGGCGTTCCCCTGGGCCGTGCAAACAGTCTGGCTGAAATCGGGGACGTTGCTGACGCTGTGGCCTACGCCCTGGGCGTTGAGGAGCTGTAGCGATCAGGCTGCTTCGGCGGGTCCTGTAGCAGTGAGGCCTATGAGCCACGGTGGCGGATCTGTCAGGGGTCCCACGTACGGTGATTCTCATGACTACCTGTCCCGCTCCTCGACCAGTACCTCCCGGAGTCTGGTCATGAGGGGTGATGAAGCTCGGGTCGTGGATGCCTTCTGCCGGTACCTCCGGGTCCATGGGTGGACGGTCGAGAGAGAACAAGCGTTCTGCGACGTTGTTGCCAAACGTGACGGCCAGACGTTGTACGCAGAGGCCAAGGGACGTACCTCGTCCCCTGGTCTGGACGTCGACACCCTGTACGGCCAGTTGCTCCGGCGCATTCCCGACACGGCAGACGGCACGGAGATCCTCGGTGTGGTCGTGCCCACGCTGGCCGTTTCTGCGGCGCTTCGAGTCGGCGTCCGTGTCAGGGAGTTGCTTGGCATCCACGTATTCGAAGTGACTGACGACGACGTCGTCCGTCACCATGCCGACTTCGCGCAGAACCCGCTGACGTCATAGGTAGCGTTCCCTG
>NZ_JBIMPP010000110.1:0-15287 GCF_043906805.1 Actinomadura sp. SCN-SB
CGTCCCGAAGCCGGGCAGCGTCCCCGACGCGCCGCCCGCGGCCGGCATCACGTCCCTCTGACCGGCGGGCATGGGCGCCCGGCAGGCGTTCTGAATCGACGAGCGGGACGACCGCGCGCTCGCGCGGTGCCGGCGGCCGCTACAGCGAACGGCTCTGGGAGCACATCGGCGAGTTCGACGGGGCGTGGGGCGACATCGCGCCGGTCGCGTTCTGCTGCGCGGCCTGGCGCGTCGCCACGCCCCCGATCAGCGAGCCGGGCTTCGTGCGGTGGCACCGCCGCGTCCTGTCGGCCTCGCTCGTCCGCAACACCTGGGACGGCTCACCGACCGCGCGGATCGCGCTGGCCGCGCCGCCGCCGGCCGCGCTGGCGGCGTCCCGTGACTGGTGGCGCGACCGCGGCCGGCAGGGCCGGCCCGAGGTGCTGGGTCAGTTCGTGGAGCCGGCCGAGCGTGACCTGGCCAAGGTCCCGTACCTGCGCACCACCGTGCGGGTGGACGCACCCGTCCCGCTGGATCGGCTGCCCGCGGCCCCCGAGATGCCCACGGGGCCGCGCCGTCGTGACGAGGCGGCCGAGGCGGCGCACCGCGCCCTCGTCGTCGTGGTCGCCGAGCTGAACGAGTTGCTCGGCCCGGTCCTCGCCAGGCTCGACGCCGGCGTGTCCTGAGGCCCTGGGGGTGGCTCCTGGTGCCGTTCGGCGCTGGAGACGGCCACTTGCCGATGATGCGCGTTCGTTGGGCGCAGAACGCGGCCAAAGCGTCACCGTGCGGGCACGCCCCGGCCTTAGATGGCAGCAGGCACATGCCATCAGGCACATGGCAGCAGGCACGGTATCGGCGGGAAACCGGTCACCCCCAAGGAGGGATCCCTAGATGGCCGCACTGAGGACCTTCCGGTTGCCGGAGACCGTGCGCGGAACGTCGTCCGACCGCGCGCTGGGCCGCGACATGGTCGATGCCTGGCGGTCGGACGGGCTCTTCCAGATCGCCACCAGTCCCGTCCAGGCTCAGCGGATCATCACGGCGACGACCGCGGGAAGGCTCTTCTTCTCCCTGCCGGTGGAGTACAAGGCGCGGCATGTCAGCGACCTGTCCTACAGCGGCTACGGCATCTTCGGGGAGGCCGCGGACGCGGGGGTCGCGGGGGTGGGGGAGACCGGGCGCCCGGAGATCTTCACCGTGTGCAAGGACGTCCCGGCCGGGGACGCGCGGGTGCGGGAGCGCTGGCCGTGCCACGGGCCGGTGCCGTGGCCCGACTGCGAGTACCGGCTGGCGATGCGGGCGTTCATGGACATGGCCGGGGCCGTGGGCGACACGCTGCTGCGGCTGGTGGCGCTCGGCCTGGGGCTTCCGGCGCCGGACGAGCTGACCCGGCTGACCCACGACGGCTGGCATCACCTGCGCGTGCTGCGTTTTTCCGCAGAAGAGGAGGGGCCGGTCACACGGCGGCCCGCGCACGGCATAGGCGCGCACACCGACTACGGCCTGCTGATCATCGCCGTGCAGGACGAGGTGGGCGGGCTGTCCATCCGGCCGCCCGTCCAGGGGGAGCGGCGCCCGCGCAACTGGCTGGAGTCCGAAAGCACCGCCGGGCTGTACGAGGACGACGCGCCGTGGATCCGGATCCCTCCCGTTCCGGGGGTCCTCTCGGTGTACCCGGGGGACGTCATGCAGTTCCTGACGGGCGGGTACATCCTGTCGACACCGCACAAGGTGGCCCTCGCCGGCACCGAGCACCATGCCCTGGCCTACTACCACGAGCCCGCGTTCGAGACCACGCTGCGTCCGCTGCTGGACGACGCGGACCGGCAGGAGGGACTGCACTACGGCACGCACTTCACCACCATGATGATGCGCCGCCACCCCGAACGGGCCGCGACCAGGCGCATCCTGGGGGACGGCCGCCTGGACGTCCTGGACCGGCTCCGCGCCGCGCCCCTGTCCCGCTGATCCGGGCCGGGAGAGACGAGCGCCGGATGCGTGAGCGGAATAGTTTTACGCCATGGACGTGGTCGTCGCGGTGGTCGCAGCGCTGGTGCTCACCTGGGCGCCGGCGCTCGTGTGGTGGCGGGTCCAGAGCCGGGGCGGCGTCGCGCGCGGCGGCAACCTGGGAGGCCCGGCGCGGCGGGCGACCTTCGAGACACTGCACACTGCGTCCAGGGCCGCGCCCGCGCTGCGCGCGGGGCTGACCGAGCAGGGCGCGCAGAAGGCCGCCCGGCACCTGCGCGCCCTGCTCGGCTCCGCCGCCCTGGCCATCACCGACGGGGAGCGGGCGCTGGCGTGGGACGGCGCGCACGAGCACCACGCCGAGCAGGTGCTGCGGCTCGCCGAGGTCACGCTGGGGAACGGCCGCACGCAGGTGCACGACGTGGAGTGCGACCGGCTCGACTGCCCGATCCGGCGCGCCGTGGTGGTGCCGCTCACCACCGACGACCGGGTCGTGGGCACCCTCGCCGCGTACGGGGAGGAGGTGCCCGCCGGGCTGATCCGCGCCGCCGAGGAGGTGGCGCAGTGGATGGACGCGCAGCTTGAGCTGGCCGAGCTCGACCGGTCCCGCACGCTGCTGATGGAGGCGGAGATGCGGGCGCTGCGCGCGCAGATCTCGCCGCATTTCATCTACAACTCGCTCACCACCATCGCCTCGTTCGTGCGCAGCGACCCCGAGCGCGCCCGCGAGCTGCTGCTGGAGTTCGCCGGGTTCACCCGCTACTCGTTCCGGCGGCACGGCGACTTCACCACGCTGGCCGAGGAGCTGCGGTGCATCGACCGGTACCTGCTGTTGCAGCGGGCCCGGTTCGGCGAGGACCGGCTGCGGGTCACGCTGCGGATCGCGCCCGAGGTGCTGCCCGTCGCCGTCCCGTTCCTGTGCCTGCAACCGCTGGTGGAGAACGCGGTCCGGCACGGGTTGCAGGACCGTTCGGCGCGCGGCCACATCACGATCGTGGCCGAGGACGCCGGGGCCGACTGCGTGATCAGCGTGGACGACGACGGGATCGGCATGGACCCGGAGGGGGTGCGGCGGCTGCTGGCCGGTGAGGACCGGGCCGCGCGGGACGGCGCGGACGGGGAGGGCGCGGACCGGGCCAGGTCGGAGACGGCCGCCGGCATCGGCCTCGCCAACGTCGACGACCGGCTGCGCCAGGTGTACGGCGACGAGTACGGCCTGGCGGTGGAGACGGGGCCCGGCGCGGGTACGAAGGTGACGTTGCGTGTACCGAAATACCGCCCCGGTGTGACCGCGTCCTGACCCGCCGGATCGTCAGGGGTTCCCACCAGGGCGATGGGGCGGTTGACTGGTGACCCGCGCATGGCTGGAATGTGATCTGCGACATGGTGCGGCACGGCGGCACGGGGAAGGACGGTGCGGTGGGACTGCGGGTCCTGGCGGTGGACGACGAAGCTCCCGCCTTGGACGACCTCGTCCACCATCTGCGCGCCGATCCGCGGATCGGCGAGGTGTGCACCGCCCGGGACGGCGCGTCCGCGCTGCGCTGGCTCGACCGGGCCATGGGCGAGGGACGCCCGATCGCCGCCGTCTTCCTCGACATCCGCATGCCCGGCCTGGACGGCACCGTGCTGGGCCGGGTGCTCGCGCAGTTCACGCGGGCGCCGCACATCGTGTACGTCACCGCCTACGAGGGGCACGCGGTCGACGCGTTCGAGATCAAGGCGACCGACTACATCCTCAAGCCCGTCCGTCCCGAACGGCTGGCGGAGGCGATCAGGCGGGTGTCGGAGGCCGAGGGCGAGGACGCCGAGGCCGCGTCCCGGACGGGCGGGGCCGCCGAGCCGGAGCCGATGCCGGTCGAGCTGAGCGGCGTCACCCGGTTCGTCGCGCCCGCCGAGGTGCTGTACGTCGAGGCGCAGGGCGACTACGCCCGGCTGAACACGGCGGCCGGCAGCCACCTGGTGCGGATCCCGCTGGCGGCGCTGGAGGAACGGTGGCGCGGCGCCGGGTTCGTCCGCGTGCACCGCAGCCATCTGGTGGCGCTGTCGGCCATCGAGGAGCTGCGGCTGGACTCGGGACGCTGCACCATCCGGGTCGCCGGCGCGGAGCTGCCGGTCAGCCGCCGCCACATCCGGGAGCTGCGCGACCTGCTCGTCCGCAAGGCGAGGCGGGCGCCGTGACCACCGAGCGGCAGGACGAGCGGCGGGACGAGCGGCCGGTGCCGGGGCGGGTCCTGGTGACCTCGCCGCGCACCCGCGCCGCGCGCCGCCCCCGGTACCCGGTGACGCGGGAGATCGACGAGCAGACCGGGCTGGGCGAGGCGTACATGCGCTCCCTCGTGCAGACGCAGCTGCGGCTGGCGCTGCGGCTTTGCCTGACGCTGGCCATCGTGGTGCTCGGCATCCCCGCGCTGTTCGCGCTGGTCCCCGACCTGCGGGTGGCACGGGTGTTCGGCGCGCCGCTGGCGTGGGTGGTGCTGGCCGGGCTGATCTACCCGTGGTTCGTGGTGTGCGGCTGGTGGTACGTGCGGACGGCCGAGCGCAACGAGCGCGACTTCGCCGACCTCGTCGACGGCGGCCGTGACCGGCGTGACGGCGGCCGTGCCGACCGGGGGCTGGAAGGGGGCAGGTGACCGCCGCTTACGGGCTTGCCGGGGTCGTGCTGGTGGTCATCGCCACCGTGCTGATCGGCACGCTCGGCCTGCGGATCTCCCGCACCACGTCCGACTTCTACGTGGCGTCCCGTACCGTCACGCCGCTGCGCAACGCCTCCGCGATCGGCGGCGAGTACCTGTCGGCCGCCTCGTTCCTGGGCATCGCCGGGCTGATCCTGGCCTACGGCGCGGACATGCTGTGGCTGCCGGTCGGCTGGACGGGCGGCTACCTGGTGCTGCTGGTGCTGGTGTCCGCGCCGCTGCGCCGCTCCGGCGCCTACACCCTGCCCGACTTCGCCGAGGCGCGGCTGGAGTCGATGGCGGTGCGCCGCGCCACGAGCGTGCTGGTGGTGCTGATCGGCTGGCTGTACCTGCTGCCGCAGTTCCAGAGCGCGGGCCTGGTCCTGCGCACGGTGGTGGGCGCGCCGCTGTGGAGCGGCGGCGTGCTGATCGCCGTCGTGGTGGCCACCAACGTGCTCGCGGGCGGGATGCGCAGCATCACCCTGGTCCAGGCGTTCCAGTACTGGATGAAGCTGACCGCGCTGGCCGTGCCGCTGATCTTCCTGCTGCTGGCGTGGCGGTTCGACGGCGCGCCCGACCTGTCGTCCCGGGACGCGCCGCCGCGGTTCGCCGAGCGCACCGCCGTCTCGATCGGCCTGCCCGTGACGGTCGAGGTCGTCACGCCGGTGCGGGTCACGGCGGACGGGCACGTGGACGGCCGCCGGTACGACGGCTCGGAGATCACCCTGAGCGCCGGGCCGCACCGCATCGACAACGGCACCACGGTCACGTTCCCCGCGGGCGCCGACGTCCCGCACGTGAAAGGGACGCCCGTGCGCACCGACCGGGAATGGGCCATGCCCCTGGCCGGGCGCGACCATTCCATCTACGCCACGTACTCGCTGATCCTGGCCACGTTCCTGGGCACGATGGGGCTGCCGCACGTCCTGGTGCGCTTCTATACCAATCCCGACGGCAAGGCCGCGCGCCGCACGACCGTGATGGTGCTGTCGCTGCTCGGCGTCTTCTACCTGCTGCCCGCCCTGTACGGGGCGCTCGGCCGCCTGTACACCCCCGATCTGCTGATGACGGGGCGCACGGACGCGGTCGTCCTCACCCTGCCCGGACGGGTGATCGGCGGGCTGGGCGGTGACCTGCTGGGCGCGCTGGTGACCGGTGGCGCGGTGGCGGCGTTCCTGTCCACCTCGTCCGGGATCACCGTGTCGGTCGCCGGGGTGCTCGCGCAGGACATCCTGCGCGGCGGCGTCCGCTCGTTCCGGGCGGCGACGCTGCTGGCGCTGATCGTCCCGCTGGGGCTGGCGATCGCCGCCCGCGAGCTGTCCGTCGCGGACGTGGTCGGGCTGGCGTTCGCGGTGGCGGCGAGCACCTGCTGCCCGCTGCTGGTGCTCGGCGTGTGGTGGCGGCGGCTGACCGTCGCGGGCGCGCTGGCCGGGCTGGCCACCGGCGGCGTGCTGGCCGGCGCCGCGGTGGTGGTGACGATCGCCGCCGGGCCCCCGTCCGGGCTGGCGGGCGCGCTGCTGGCCCAGCCCGCGGCGTGGACCGTCCCGGTCGCCTTCGCCACGATGATCATCGTGTCGTGGTGCACGCCGCGCCAGGTGCCGCCCGGAGTGGTCCGCATGATGGTGCGGCTGCACACCCCCGAGTCCCTGGACGTGGACCGGGGCACCTGGCGTCCCAGGCGGGTCTGAGCGCCGCGCGGGCGCCCCGCCGCCCGGCGGGACCGGGACGGCGACCGTTCGTCGCGGCGCACCGACCGCTCGTCGACGCCACTCGTAGATCAACGATCGAGTGCGGCGCCTTGCCGCACTCTCCGCCCTTTCCCCTCGCCGCGTCCCCCGCCGCTCCCTACGGTGGCGCGTGACCAGCGTCACAACTGAGGAGGCGTCGTGGTAGTGAAGGAACGGGGTTCCGACTCCGTTTATGAACGATTCCAGGGGACCGAGGAGTTCCAGCGGTTGCGCGCCAGGTTCCGGCGCTTCGCGTTCCCGATGACGGCGGCCTTCCTCGCCTGGTACCTGCTGTACGTGGTGCTGTCCGGCTGGGCGCGGGACTTCCTCGGCACCCAGGTCGTCGGGTACATCAACATCGCCCTGATCTTCGGCCTGCTGCAGTTCGCGTCGACCTTCCTGATCGCCTGGCTGTACGCGCGGCACGCCGAGCGCACGCTCGACCCGCTCGCCGACAAGCTGCGCCGGCAGGTCGAGGCCGAGACCGCGGCCCCCGGCACCGAAGGAGGGGCTCGATGAGCCACGAGACCCTGGCCATCATCCTGTTCGTCACCTTCGTCGCGGGCACCCTGGCCATCACCGTCTGGGCCAGCCGGCACACCAAGGACGCCACCGACTTCTACGCCGGCGGCCGTTCCTTCTCCGGTGTGCAGAACGGGCTGGCGATCGGCGGCGACTACATGTCCGCCGCCTCGTTCCTAGGCATCGCCGGTCTGATCGCCCTGTACGGCTACGACGGGTTCCTCTACTCGATCGGCTTCCTGGTGGCCTGGCTGGTCGCGCTGCTGCTGGTCGCCGAGCTGCTGCGGAACTCGGGCCGGTTCACGATGGCCGACGTGCTGGCGTTCCGGATGAGCCCGCGGCCGGTGCGCACCGCCGCGGGGGTGTCCACCATCGCCGTGTCGATCTTCTACCTGCTGGCGCAGATGGTGGGCGCGGGCGCGCTGGTGGCCCTGTTGTTCGGCTTCACCGGCGACTTCGCCAAGGGCGCGACGATCGCGCTGGTCGGCGCACTCATGATCATCTACGTGGTGTTCGGCGGGATGAAGGGCACCACCTGGGTGCAGATCGTCAAGGCCGTGCTGCTGATGGGCGGCGCGACCCTGGTCACCCTGCTGGTGCTGGGCAAGTTCGGCTTCAACCTGTCCACGCTGCTGCGGGACGCGGCCGAACAGAGCGGCAAGAGCGAGGCGTTCCTGGAGCCGGGGCAGCGCTACGCCACCGAGGCGACGGGCCTGACCGGCAAGCTGGACCTGATCAGCCTGGGCCTGGCGCTGGTGCTGGGCACCGCGGGCCTGCCCCACATCCTGATCCGCTTCTACACCACCCCGACCGCCCGCGACGCCCGCAAGTCCGTCTTCTGGGGCATCGGCATCATCGGCGCGTTCTACCTGCTCACCCTGGTGCTGGGCTTCGGCGCCGCCGCCCTGGTCGGAACGGAGACCATCCGCGAGCAGAACTCCGCGGGCAACACCGCCGCGCCACAGCTCGCCGAGGCGATCGGCAACGACATCTTCGGCGACGCGGGCGGCACCATCCTGCTGGCGGTCATCGCCGCGGTCGCGTTCGCGACGATCCTCGCGGTCGTCGCCGGGCTCACCCTCGCCTCGTCCTCGTCGTTCGCGCACGACCTGTACGCGCACGTGTTCAAGAAGGGCACCGCGACCGAGCGCGACGAGATCCGTGTCGCCCGCATCGCCGCCCTGGTCATCGGCGCCGTCTCGATCGTCCTGGGCATCTACGCCCAGCGGCTGAACGTGGCGTTCCTGGTGGCGCTGGCGTTCGCGGTCGCCGCGTCCGGGAACCTGCCCGCGATCCTTTACAGCCTGTTCTGGAAGAGGTTCAACACCGCGGGCGCCGTCGCGGCCATCTACGGCGGCCTGGGCTCGGCCATCTTCCTGGTCGTCTTCTCGCCCGTCGTGTCCGGCACGGACAAGGCCCTGTTCACCGACGCCGACTTCAGCTGGTTCCCGCTGGAGAACCCCGGCATCATCTCGATCCCGTTCGGCTTCCTGTGCGGCTGGCTCGGGACGATCCTCAGCAAGGAGTCCAACAGCGGCAAGTACGCCGAGATCGAGGTCCGCTCCCTCACGGGCGCGGGTGCGGAGAAAGCCGTACATCACTGACGGCCCCCGCTCGGTCCCGCGCGGGCTCGACCAGCGCCCGGTCCCGCGCGGGGCCCCTGGCCCCGTCCCATCCCGCCCCAGGGACGGGGCCGCTCCGCGTCCGGGGCCGGAAATCCGCACTCCGGTCATGGACCCTCCCGAGTACATTGCCGCACATGTCCCTTCACTGGCCGCCCTCCAGCGGCATCGTGACGCGAGCGCGCGACATCGCTCACTGCACGGCCGGGTTGCTGCGCTTCGCCACACCGGAAGAGATGGACGCGCTCCTGGACGTCCTGCCGGGCGAGCGGGCACGGCATGCGCTGCACAGCCACGGGATGCCCAACCGGGTGGTCGCGGAGGCGATGCTGCGGCGCCGCGAGCCCGAGCAACTGAAGTGGCTCATCGACCAGGCCCTGTCATGCCGGCACACCCCCTCGCTGCTGGGACGGCTCCTTGACTTGGACGATCCGCAGGTCAACGAGCGGATGCTGCTCGCCGGGCCCACGCCGAACGGGATCCCGCGCAACCTGCGCCGCCAGCTCGCTCACCAGACCTCGCGGCGGGACGGCGTCACACCGGTACCGCTGCCGAAGCGGACGCGGACGCTGCTGTCCGCCGGCCGCGGGCGGCAGAACGCGCTCGACCACGCCCTCCTGTACGCGGCCGACCCCGACCTGGCCGGGCGCGCGCTGCGGTTCCTCGGGGCGGGCGCCGATCCGCACGGCGCCGTCCGGGCGTGCCGGACCCTGCTGGACGCCCGTCGCGTGCACGAGCTCCGTGCCCTGGTGCGCGAGGGACGGCTGCCCGCGTACCGCTGGGGACCCGAGGCCGACGAGCCGAGCGTCCTGGCGTACGCGGAGGCGGCGATCACCAGCGACGAGGGCGCGCGGCGGCTGCGCGAGCTGTCGGAACGGGTGCGCCGCCCGGAGATCCTGCGCTCGGTCGGAGAGATCATGGACCTTCCGGGCCGCGACCCATGGGCGCGGCGCCGGCCGATCGTCGCGACGGTCGTGCACCGGCGGCACCCGGCCATCCCGCGCGTGGACTGGGACGCGGTGCCGGCGGACGCCCGCCGGTGGCGCGGGGACGTCGGACCCCTGCCGCGCAGCGCGGCGGCGTTCGTGGCCGCGCGCACCGACGCCCCGCTGGACCTGCTGCGGATGGTGGTCGCCGACCATCCCGGTCTGGCCGCGCGCATGCCCGATCCCGCTCCCGAAGTGCTCACCGACCTGTGCGAGCAGGGCGCCGCGCCGGGCGCCGACACGATCCTCAAGGTGGTGGGGAACGGGCTCGTCGCGGGGACCCTCACGGCCCGGTTCGTCGTGGACACCGTCCCGGACGAGGTGCTGACGGTGGTCGCGGAGTCGTTGTGGGTGCCGGGGATGCGGGGCACCGCCCGGATCCGGGCGCTGCTGGGGCGGTCCGGGGACGTCGTGCTGGAACCGCTGTTCGTGGACGAGACCGGGCACGGCTCGTCCAGGCGCCTGCGCGAACCGGGACGCCGCTCCCACTTCGACCCCGTCGCGGCCTACGGACCGGGCGTGCGAGACCTGCGCGGCCGGATCACCGCCGACGACGTGCTCGCCCGCGCGAGCGCCGACGCGGTCCTGGCGCCCTCGGACGGGTGCCCGGACCCCAGGGTGCTGCTGAGGCTGGCCGAGCACGTCGAGGAGAACCTGACCGGCCGCCCGGAGGCGTGGGCGGTCGCGCTCCGGCTGCTGGAGGAGGGCTTCGCCGGGTCCCTCATCGAACTGCTGGCCACGGCGGGCGCCGTCACCAGCCGACGACCCGGTAGTCCTTGAGCAGGCAGCCGTGCAGGAGCTCGCCGTCCCGCTCGCCGCGCACGATCGGGTCGTAGACGCGGGCCGCGGCGTCCACCACGTCCAGCGGCGGGCGGAACCCGGCGGCGGCGCGGCGGTCCCGGTCGGGGACGGGCTGCTGGTCGGTGAACCAGCCCGGGTCGACCGCGGTCAGGTGGACGCCGTGGGCGGCGAGTTCGGACGCGCTGGTCAGCGTGAGCATGTTCAGCGCCGCCTTGGCCATGTTGGTGTGCGGATGCTCGGGACCCTTGTGCGCGCTGCCGAACCGGCCCTCGGCCGCCGTGACGTTCACCACGTACCGGCGGGGGTGCGGGGAGCGCTCCAGCAGCGGGCGCAGCCGTCCCAGCAGCAGGAACGGCGCCGTCACGTTGATGAGCTGGACCTCCAGCAGCTCGACCGGGTCCACCTCGTGGACGAGCCGCGTCCAGGAGTTGCGGGGCGACGGGTCGGGCAGCAGGCCCGCCGAGTCCACCGCGAGTTCCAGCGCGGACGCCGCCGCGCCCGCGGCCAGCGCGGGCCGGTCCTCTCCCCGGAGCAGCGCCGCGTACGACTCGGGCGGGTGACGGAGGGTCTGCGCGGCCAGGTTGACCAGGATGTCCAGAGGTCTCCCGTCCGCGACCAGCTCGTCGCACCAGCGGACGACCGCAGGGACGTCGCGCAGATCCATGCCGGTCACGGTGAGCCGGTGCGCCCACGCGGCGTGATCGTCGACCGCGGCGAACCGGCGGCGGGCGTCGGCGGGGAAACGGGTCACCGCCGTGACCTCGGCCCCGTCCCGCAGCAGCTTCAGCACCAGCTCGAACCCGGCCTTCACCCGGCCCCCGGTGACGATCGCGCGCCGTCCGGACAGGTCGGCGCGCGCGTGCCGGCGCGCGTGGTGCTCCTCCGCGCAGGACGGGCACAGCCGGTGGTAGAAGGCGTCGGCGTCCCGGAAACGGACCTTGCAGACGTAGCAGGTGAGCAGGCCGCCCAGGGGCGTGCGGGGCCGAGCCGGAACGCTCACCGGGGCGCTCACCGGGACGCCCTCCTCGCGGGCGGTGGCGCCGGTCGCGGTGGAGGCGAGCACGGCGGCGTCGGCCGCGGCGCGCCGCCGCCGCTCCCGCGCCCGGTCCCGGCCCCGGGTCCGCTTCACGAACGCCGTCACCGCCGCCCGGACGCGCTCCAGGTCGGGATCGCCGTCGTCGGCTTCGGCCAGCTCGTCCAGCACCCGCAGGCACGTCCGCACGTCCTCATCCCGCATGGCGCCCATTAAAACGGGTGAATCGGGTGATCCGCCGCACAGTGCGGGACCGCCTGGTCCTGACGGTCAGGATGAGTTGCGTCCGCGCTGGGCGTCCATCCTGGCCCACGCCGCGTCCCACATCGCGTACCGATGCCGGTCACAGCGGCGGCGCACCATCACATAGGCCACCAGGAACGGCAGCCCCGTCGCCGGCAACGCCGAACCCGCCGCGTACGCCGCGTCGGTCACGGTCCGGCCGTGCGGGCGCGGACGGCCGGTCGGCTCGCCCCGCAGGTCCACCCAGATCGTCTTCTTCGCGCCGACCCTCGCGCCCTTCCAGCTCGGCAGCGTCCCGGAATGCGATTCGGCCGGCCGGTCCGGCGTGCCCGGCCGCTGCCAGGTCGCCCTCACCGTCTCGTGCAGGTAGCGGTTCCCCTCCGCGTCGATCCCGCCGATCGCCACCACCGTCGCGACCACCTGCCGCCGGTCCGCCCGCTCATGCCGTTCCGCCCGCAGCCCGGCCTCGTACGCCATGGTCGCGCACCAGGCCGCCACCGGCGTGGACACCAGCACCATGAGGACGAAGATGCCCAGCGCCGCCCAGCGCTGCACCCGGTCGACACGCCGCCGCAGCTCGTTGCGCTCCAGGCCGAGCCGGCTCCGCAGCCTCCGGCCGCGCGGCATGCCTCCCCTTCCGATGCCGGAATCGCGCATCATCGTCACCTCCCCGGAGAGCGCGCACTCCCGGTAAGAGGCCCTAGCCACAAATTTCATACTAATGCGGCGCTGCTGTGTTTATTGTGTGCGCCACCGTGCTTTTCGCCTGGTATCCGTACGAGGCGGGGGAGGTGGTCGACCATTACTGGGGCGATTATTGCCGCCTATTGGCGAATTTCTGTTCGATCGTGTCCGTGATGGGCCGGGGAAGGACCCGGCGTGCTCGGGCGGCGTGCGGGGGCCGCCAGCGCCAGGAGGGCGGCCAGGGCGCAGAGACCCGCCGTGATCAGGAAGATCTCGCCGTACTCGGTGCGCAGAGCGTCCTGGAGAGCGGCCTCGTACGCCGCGAGCCGGCGCTCGAACTCCTGCTCCGGCATCAGGAACGGCAAGGGCATCTCCAGATCGGCCGTCAGCGCGTGGAAGCGGTGCAAACCCCAGGCCGACAGCGCCGACACGCCGAGCAGCATGCCCATCATCCGCGCCACCACGACCGCCGCCGACGCCACGCCGTGCCGGACGTCCGGGACGGCGCGCAGCACCGCCGACGACACCGGGGCGATCACCAGGCCCAGCCCGAGGCCGGTCACGACCAGGTCGGTGTCCATCCTGGGCAGCGGGCCGTACGAGGCGGCGGCCGGATCCGCCGGCCAGCCGGCGATCAGCAGGTAGCCCACCGCCGAGACGGCCATCCCGGCGGCCATGGGCAGGCGTTCGCCCACCCGGCGGGCCAGCATCCCGCCCAGCACGGCGGCGACGGGCAGCGCCACCAGGAACCTCGTCAGGAGAAGCGCGCCCTCGACCGTGGACCTGTCCAGCAGCGTCCGCGCCACCAGCACCACGTCCACCAAGGTCACCATCAGCGCCGCGCCGGACAGGAAGCTCACCCCGAGCGTCGCCAGCAGCGGGCCGCGCCGCACGTCCGTCAGGTCCAGCAGGCGCGTACGGGCCTTGAGCTCCCACAGGACGAACAACCCCAGCACGCCACAGCCGGCCGCCACGACCGGCAGGCCCCACGGCGGCAGCGCCGACTCCTCCGGTTCCGGGCTGTAAAGCCCCGCCACCAGCAGCCCCAGTCCCGCCGCCAGCAGCAGCCCGCCGACCACGTCCACAGCCGGGCGGGCGTCATGAGGCCGCCCCGCGGGAACCGAGAAATGCACGGCCACCATCGCCAGCGCCGTCAGCGGCAGGTTCACCCAGAAGACCCACCGCCAGTCGTCCGTCCACGCGACGATCAACGCCCCGTACAGCGGACCCAGCACGCTGCCCAGCTCCTGCGCGGCGCCCACCGCGCCCAGCACGACCGGACGGCGCCGCTCGTCCCACAAGTCCCCGGCCAGCGCCATCGTCACCGGCAGCAGCGCACCGCCCGCGACGCCCTGCACCACCCGTCCCGCCGTCAGGACCGGCACCCCATGCGCCAGCGCCGTCACCACCGAACCCGCCGCGAAGAACACCAGGCACGCCTGAAGCAGCGCACGCCGGCCGAACCGGTCCGACAACTGGCCCAGCAGCGGCATCGCCGCCACATACCCCAGCAGGAACCCGGTCAGGACGGGCGTGACCCGCTCCAGCCGGTTGATCGGGATACCGAGATCCTCGACCACCGCGACCAGGATCGTCGTGACCACATACGCGTCCAGCGCGGCCAGCAGCACCACCGCGCCGCCCGCACCGATCGCGACCCTCCGGCGGGACCTCACACCGGGGCTTTGATCGTGTACGGGTGGTCGAACTCGGTGAACGTGATGACCACCGAGCCCTTCTCGCCGCCCTCCGCCAGCGGCGGGATCTCACCCCTGACCTTGATCAGCTTATGGTCGCTGGAACTCACCCACACCTGCCCGCGCACGTCCGACCTGATCCCCGGGATGAGCCCTTCGATCGCCGCCTTCGGCAACGTCACCCCCACGCGGTAGGAGTCCTTGCCGTCGGCCTTCTCCCTGCCCTCCGCCTTCACACCCGTCACCGAGGACAGCAACTTGGAGATCCCCCGGTTCGGATCCAGCACCGCCGACGGGTCGTACAGCGACGACGCCAGGGCCTTGGGCACCTGCCGCCACCCACCCGTCACGCCCTTGATGTAGACGCTCTGCCCCACCGCGACGATCTTCATCTCGACCGACTGGCCGGACTGCACGATGGTGAGCGTCCCCTCCGCGTCCCCCGCACGCAGCAACTTGATGTCACCGCCGCGCACCGCCACCGGCGGCTTGTCCTCCGTGGTCACCGTGAACCCCACGCTCTTGAGGTTCGCCATCGCCGCCGACGCCTGCCGCAGCACCTGCGCCCCATCGAACGGCGGCGCCTTCGCCCGCCCCTCGTCCCCACCCGAACAAGCCGTGGCGGACATCCCCAACACCACGGCGCACACGAACAGGAACACCGGCGCCAACCGGCCGCGCAAGCCAGACATAGGTGGAGTCTAGGGTGCCCACGCCTCCCACGGGCCGCCTCGCACCCCCCGAAACGCGGCCCCTCTACGATGGGGCGCCATGGAAGCCAGCCTTGACATCAGCCGGTTCCTCGGAGAACCCCCCGGCCCCTTCGAACGGCTGATCGGCATGCGCCTCACGCACGCCGACACCTCCAGCGTCGAAGCCGAACTCACCGTCACCCCCGAACTGCTGCAAGGCCACGGCATCGTCCACGGCGGCGTGTACTGCTCCGTCATCGAAAGCACCGCCAGCATCGGCGCGTCCCTGCGCGCCGGACTCGACCGGCAAGTCGTCGGAATCAGCAACCGCACCCAATTCCTGCGGGCCATCTCCACCGGGACGCTCACCATCCGCGCCACCCTGACCGACGACGAAGACGGCCGCTACCTCTGGGACGTCACCATCACCGACGAAACGGCCCGCAAGGTCGCCATGGGCCAGGTCCAGCTCCTCCGCCTGGACCCCCCGTCCCAGACCCGCCGACCCGAACCCCGCTCGTAGGGCGGGCGGGACTCGAACCCGCGACCCAGAGATTATGAGTCTCCTGCTCTGACCAGCTGAGCTACCGCCCCGTAGGGGGCATCTTATATTGCATGCGCGAGCTGCGCTCCTCGCTTGTCGCGCCTGCGGCGATCGCTG
>NZ_JBIMPP010000111.1:0-14803 GCF_043906805.1 Actinomadura sp. SCN-SB
AGTCGCTGGTCTTGGCCACCGCGTTCCAACTGCTGTTCACCGAGGTCAACAACAGCCAGGACGCCACCGAACGCATGGGCCTGCCCACGCACAACGACGTGGTCGACATGCTGCTGGCGATCGCGCTGCTGTGGGTGCTGATCCGCATCCCGGCATGGGTGGCCCGCACCGTCTGGCAACCCGCCCAACCTCGCGCACTCGGTCAGATGCTCAAGACCTTCCTGATCTACCGCGGCGTCGGCGCCCTGATGAGCAAGACAGGCGCAGCCGCTATGCGCGGCCTGACCACCTCGGCACATCACCGCTCCCCACCGAGCCCACCACCCGACAGACACCAGCCCCCTCCGCTCCTGCTGCAACCGACCAGACCGCCTACCCCGACCACCCCGCCGCCCACGCCGCCTGGTGTGGCGGAGGAGGACTCGGCTAACGAACCAGGAGGGCACCCCGTGCAGTTCGCCCTGCCCATCCCCATTCCGCACCGGCCCGCGCCCAAGCGGCCGGTACAGCTGGCGCTTCCCATCCCCGTCACACGGGTCCCACGCCCGCCGCATGCTGGCGCAACCCCGCTGTCTGACGGGCAGCGGCCGCGTGTGCGGTCCGGCCAGCTGATGCTGCCGGGGATGCCAAGGCGTCCCGTGCCGCACCGGCAGTTGCCCTTGTGGATTGAGCCGCCCAAGACCCGGAGAACTTCATGAGCCGGCGACACGACCTGCCCTTTTCAGCGAAGATTCCGGCTGACGTGGACCGGCCCGACAAGATCGTCTACGGGTTGACAGCAAGGCAGCTGGCGATCCTAGCCGGGACCGGCGTCGCCGTCATCGGGCTCTTCATGGCCGTCGGGGGCAGGCTTCCGCTTCCCGTTGTGGTCGCGTTCGTACTGCCGGTTGTGGCTGCGGGGGTCGTGCTGGCGGTCGCCCGCCGGGACGGAATGAGCCTGGACCGCCTGGCCTTGGCGGCCCTGGCTCACATCCGTCTTCCCAAGGCCCGAGTGAACGTGCAAGAGCCCATAACCGCTCCACCCGCTTGGTGTCGGGCACGCGGACGCCTTCCTGCGCCCCTGCAACTGCCCGTGCGGGCCGTGCGCGAGGACGGAGTGATGGAGCTCGCCGAGGGCGCAACCGCCGTCATCGTCCGTGCCGGAACGCTGCCGTTCGGGCTGCGAACCGCGGGTGAGCAGGCCGCGCTGGTCGCGGTCTTCGGCCGGTGGCTGAACTCCCTGGACGCGCCCGCCCAGATCCTCATCCAGGCCCGCCCGGTCGACCTGTCCGGCCTGGCCGCATCGATCACCGAGACCGCCGCCGACCTTCCCGTCCCGCCCCTTGAACAGGCCGCCCGGGAGCACGCGGCGTTCCTGGACCAGTTGGGCGCCGCGCACGACCTGCTGGTCCGGCAGGTCCTCATCGTGATCAGCGACTCCACCGGCCAGCACAGCAACCCGCGCCCTTGGGGTCAGGGGCGCAAGCGGCACGCGGCTCGGGATGCGGGTGCGGCGGTGGTGTTGCGGCGCGCCGAGGAAACCGTCCGATCACTGCAAGCGCTGGGCGTTGCGGCCGAGGTACTGGATGCCGCCACCTGCACCGCCGTGCTGGCCGACTCGCTATCCCCAACCGAGCCCCCTCCTGTGGATAACGCCGGGCCAGACGAAGTGATCACTGCCAAGGAGCCGCTGTGACACCGCCATCCCTTCTCAGCCGCATCACCAACGTGCTCCAGCGAACGAACCAGCGCACCAACAGCCCGGCTCCAGGGGAAGGTGCTGCCCGAGCGTTCGGACCGTCCGCGCTGCAGGTGAACGCCAAGTCGCTGGAACTTCCGGGCCAGGTGTGCACCTCCTTCGCGGTGGCCGGATACCCGCGTGAGGTCGGCGCGGGCTGGCTGGAGCCGTTGCTGACCTATCCGGGACGGCTGGATGTCTCCTTGCACATCGAGCCGATCCCGCCGTTGGTCGCGGCGCAGCGGCTGCGGCGGCAACTGGCCCGGTTGGAGTCGGCCTCCCGCGCCGACGCCAGCCGGGGCCGGCTGGCGGACTTCGCGGCTGAGGCCGCCGCCGATGACGCCGCTGAACTAGCAGCCTCCCTCGCCCGAGGCCACGGCCGCCTCTTCCGCGTGGGCCTATATCTGACCGTCCACGCCGCCACCCACACCGAACTGGACCACCAAGTCCAACAGGTACGCGCGCTCACCGCGTCGCTGCTGCTGGACGCCCAGCCCACCACGTTCCGTGCCCTGCAAGGGTGGACGACGACGCTGCCGCTCGGCCTCGACACCCTCAACGTGCGGCGCGCGTTCGACACCGGCGCGCTGGCAGCGGCGTTCCCGTTCTCCTCCCCCGACCTGCAGCCCCGGCTCGCCGACACGCCAGTGCTGTACGGGCTGAACGCCTACTCCTCAGGAGTCGTGGTCTGGGACCGCTACGCCCAGGACAACCACAACTCGGTCACCATCGCCCGCTCCGGCGCCGGCAAGTCCTACTTCACCAAACTCGAAACCCTGCGCCTGCTCTACCGCGGTGTGCACGTCGCGGTGGTCGACCCCGAGGACGAATACCGCCGCCTCGCCCAAGCCGTCGGCGGCGCCCACATCGGCCTCGGGGCACCCGATGTGCACTTCAACCCCTTCGACCTTCCCGCCAGCGGGGACCAGGACACCCTGATCCGCCGCGCCCTGTTCCTCCAGACCCTGGTGGCGGCGATGCTCGGGGAACCCCTCTCGCCCACGGCGCGCGCCGTGCTAGACCGCGCTGTACTGGCTACCTACGCCGCGGCCGGGATCACCTCCGACCCGCGCACCTGGAAACGCCACGCACCGTTGCTGGCGGACCTGGCCGCCCAGCTCGACCTCGCCGCCCAATCCGGCGGCACCGAGGCGGCTGAGCTGTCGGCGCGCCTCGCGCCGTATGTGACCGGGTCCTACCGAGGCCTGTTCGCCGGACCGACCACCACCCGCGCCGACGGGCATCTCATCGTGTTTTCACTGCGTGACCTGCCCGAAGAGACACGGCCGGTCGGAATGCTGCTCGCGCTGGATGCGATCTGGCGACAGGTCACCGACCCGGCCGAGCAGCGCCGCCGCCTAGTCGTGGTCGACGAAGCCTGGACACTCATGCGCGACAGCGAAGGCGCACGCTTCCTCTACAAGCTGGCCAAGAGCGCCCGCAAACACTGGGCAGGACTGGCCGTGGTCACCCAAGACGCCGCCGACCTGTTGTCTTCCGATCTTGGACGCGCGGTGGTCGCCAACTCCGCCACGCAGATCCTGCTACGCCAGGCCCCCCAGGTCATCGACGAGATCGCCGAAGCGTTCGACCTCACCGACGGGGAAAAGTCGTTCCTGCTGGCGGCAAACCGCGGCGAGGGCCTGCTCTGCGGAACGAGCACCAGCTCCGAAAGAGCCGCCTTCTGCAGCATCGCCAGCGCCCACGAGCACACCCTGGCGACCACCGATCCCGCCGAACTCCAGGACACCCCGGCAACCCCCTTCCGGAAGACGGCTCGCGAAGAAGGCAGCCCGCGATGAGCACGACCCTTCCAGCCGCCTTCGGTGAAGGCTGGTGGGATCTCCTCGCCGAGTTGCTGCGCAATCCCCAACAGCTCACCGATCTGGCCGCTGCCCACGGCCCGGCCACCTGCTCAACCGTCCTGGCCGGGGTGGCAGCGGTGACCGCAGCGCGGTCGCTGCTGTGGCGGTGGCAGAACCATCGCCTCACCCCGGGCGCGCGGCTGATCGAGGTCGCGGTCCCACCCAAGATCGAAAATGACAGCGCCGCCGCCTGGTGGTCGCACCTGATGGGGCTCACCGCACCCGCCTGGAAGCGCCTGGTCTTCGGGCAGCCGCACCTGACGTTCGAGTACGTCGCCGACCACAACGGCGTCCGGTTCCAGATCTGGGTTCCCGGCACCATCCCCGACGGACTGGTAGAAAAGGCGACCCGCTCCGCGTGGCCCGGCGCCACCCTGACCACTCGCCCCGCCGCATCCCCGTTCCCATCCGGCGCTGCCGCAACCGGTGGCCGCCTGGTCCTGGGACGGCCCGACTCCTTCCCGCTTGCCACCGACCACGCCACCGACCCGCTACGGGCCCTCCTGGGGGCCGCGTCCGGCCTGGCCGAAGGTGAATGCCTGGCCGTCCAAGTGTCCGCCCGCCCCGTGACCGGTCGCCGCCTGGGCCGCGCGTACCGGGCCGCGGCCACGCTCCGCGCGCAGGGCTCCGCTACGGCCAAGGGGATGCTGCTCGACCTGCTCACACCAGGCATGTCACCGCACCGGGGAACCGGCCAGATCACGCGGAACTTCCCCGAGCGTGCCGAGCAGGTCCGCGCGATCCTCGGCAAGGCCTCACACCCTCGCTTCGCGGTCCGGATCTGCTACGCGGCCGCCACCACCCGCCACCACGGCGACGAGGCGAAAGCGTGGTTGCGAGGCTACGGCCACGAAATCGCCTCCACCTTCGCCTTGTTCACCTCCGGGCATCAGTTCCTGCGCCGCCGACGCCTCCCCAACCCCGCCGCGCACCTGGCCGCGCGCCGCCTCGACCGCGGGTTCCTGCTATCGGTCCCCGAGCTGGCCGCACTGGCCCACCTGCCCTACGACCTCGCCGCGCCAGGAGTCACCCGGGCAGGTGCCCGGCCGATCGCGCCTTCGCCCGCCGTCCCCACCTCCGGGCCCGGGATCCGGGTACTCGGCGACTCCGAGGCCGGCGCGTCCCGCCCGGTCGGCCTCACCGTCACCGGCGCCCGCCAGCACGTCCACGTCCTCGGCCAGACCGGGGTCGGCAAATCCACCTTCCTTGCCAACCTTGTCCTGGCCGACGCCGAGGCCGGACGCGGCGCGCTGGTCATCGACCCCAAAGGCGACCTGGTCGCCGACGTCCTCGACCGTCTTCCCGACCCAGCGATCGACCGGACGGTCCTGTTCGACCCGGCGGCTCCAGGCCGACCGCCGAGCCTGAACGTGCTGGCCGGAGCCGATGCCGCGTTCGCAGCCGAGTCGATCGTCACCACCTTCCGCCGCTGCTTCTCCTCCGCCTGGGGACCACGACTCGACGACCTCCTCCGCTCCGCCTGCCTCACCCTCGTGCGCGTCAACGGCGCACGCGCCACCCTCGGCGACATCCCACGCCTACTGGTCGACACCCCTTACCGCGCCCGCGTCACCGCCCGACTATCCGATGAACTGCTGCGCGGATTCTGGGCCTCCTACGACGAACTCACCCCAGCCGCACGCGCCTCAGCGATCAGCCCAGTGATGAACAAGCTGCGCGCCGTACTGCTGCGCCCGTTCGTCCGCGACACCCTCTCCGGCGGCCAATCCACCGTCGACCTGGCCCGCATGCTCGACACCGGCGGGCTCATCCTGGCCCGCCTCCCCAAGGGCGTTCTCGGCGAAGACGCCGTCCGGCTATTCGGATCACTGCTGCTGGCCCACACCTGGCAGGCGATCACACCCCGCGCACAGCAGCCCGAGAATCACCGGCGCGACGCCGCCGCCTACATCGACGAGGCGCACAACTTCCTCAACCTGCCCGGCTCGGTCGGCGACATCCTCGCCGAGGCCCGCGCGTACCGATTCAGCCTCGTCATAGCCCACCAGCACCTCTCCCAGCTGCCCAAAGACCTGCGCGAGGCGGTGTCCGCCGACGCCCGGAACAAGATCTACTTCGCCGCCTCACCCGAAGACGCCACCGACCTGTCCCGCCACACCGCGCCGCTGCTCACCCCGCACGACCTCTCCCACCTGGGCGCCTTCCAAGCCGTCGGACGGCTCATGGACGGCAGCGCCCCCACACCGGCCTTCACCTTCCGCACCCGCCCCTTGCCCGATCGCATTCCAGGCCGCGCGCAGCAGATTCAGCGAGCCTCCCGCGAGCATTTCGTGGCCACCGTCCCCGAACGGGACATCCCCGACGTCGGACTCCGCGACCTGTCCACCGATCCCAGCGACCTCCCCGCCCAGCCCGCCACCTAACAAGGAAGGACGAGGAGCCGGCACATGACGCAGCCGACCAAGACCGTCAATCGTCTACGCGGGCCGCAGGCACGCCCGCCGAGAATGACACCGGAACTGGTGGCGGATCTGGCCTACCGCCTCACCGACCGCGACCGTGCCGTACTCGCCCTGGTCTGGGAACACAAGGTGCTCACCACCGACCAGATCACCACCATGTTCTTCCGAACCCCCGAGCGCGCCCGGCAGCGCCTCAACCAGCTCTATCGCCTGTATGCGTTGCAGCGGTTCCGGCCCTGGGTACCGGTCGGTTCCCGGCCCTGGCACTGGGTCCTCGGCCCCACCGGCGCCCACGTCCTCGCCATCGCACAAGGCAAGAGTCTTGAGGAGTTCGGCTACCGGCAGAACCGCTGCACCGCCATCGCGCTGTCACCACGACTGGGACATCAGGTCGGCGTGAACGACTTCTTCGCCCGCCTGCACGCGCACGCCCGCCACCGCACCGACGGCACCAGCGTGGACGAGTGGTGGTCCGAGCAGCGCTGCGCCGCGCTCTGGGGCGACCTGGCCCGTCCAGACGCCTTCGGCCGCTGGAGCGAACCCGGCCCCGACGGCACGGTCCACACCCTCGACTTCTTCCTCGAGTACGACAACGGCACCGAACCCCTGGCACGAGTAGCAGCCAAGCTCGGAGGCTACGCCGACCTCGCCGAATCGACCGGCACCACCACACCAATCCTGTTCTGGCTGCCAAGCCCGAAGCGGGAAGCCAATCTCCGCGAACGACTCGGCGCCCCTGAGGTCCCGGTCGCCACCGCCGTTCACACCCCCTCGAACTCCCCAGAGGGACCTGCGGGGCCGGTCTGGCAACCAGCCGGAACAGGAGGACCCCGGCACCGTCTCGCCGCCCTGGCGCAGATATGGGGCACCCCCCGAAACCGGGAACCCGAGACTCCCTGATGCCGCTGCTCATCGGGGCTGCGGTCGCCGTGCTCGGGCTTGTGTCCGTGTTCGTCGCGGTGCTCGGGGCGGTGCTGCCCAGCTCCGGGCCTGGAGAGGCGGCGTGCCAGCCCCCGTCGGGACAGACCGTCGCTGGGATCCCCGCCACCTACCTCACCCTGTACCTCAAAGCGGGACGCAGGTACGGGATCGGCTGGCACGTGCTCGCCGCCGTCGGCCAGGCCGAGTCCGACCACGGACGCGGCCTCGAACCCGGGATCAGATCTGGAACCAATGCGGCGGGCGCGGCCGGGCCGATGCAGTTCATGCCCGGCACCTGGGCGGCCTTTGGTGTCGATGGCGATCGCGACGGTGACAAGGACGTCTACGACCCCGCCGACGCCATCCCAGGGGCCGCCCGGTACCTCGCACACGAAGGCGCGCCCGAGAAAATCCGCCAGGCCCTCTTCCGTTACAACCCTTCAGAAACCTACGTCGACACCGTTCTCCGCCAGGCCCGGGCCTACGCCCGAGCAGGCAAGCCCAACCCGGGAGAGTCCGTCTGCGACGAGCTCGATGCGTCATCTGCACGGTCAGCGCAAGCTACCAGCCGAGTGGCTGTACGAGTCATCGCCTTCGTCCGCGCACAACTCGGCAAACGCTACGCATGGGGCGGTACCGGCCCGGACGCCTTCGATTGCTCCGGGCTGACCTTCGCCGCCTACCGCACCGCCGGAATCACCATCCCGCGCACCTCCGGAGAGCAATGGAGGCGAACGCCCCATGTCCCGCAAGGCCACGAACGACCAGGTGATCTGGTGTTCTTCAACTCCGGCCCGGGCACTTCCACCACCAATCCCGGCCACGTCGGCCTCGTCATCGCACCCGGCAAGATGATCGCCGCGCCACGCACCGGGACGGTCATCCAATTCCAGTCCTACACCCGCGACACCCTGCTCGGCTTCGCCCGCCCCAGGAGGCCGTGACTCCACAGGGGGGCTTGACATCGAATGCGGAGTTCAGCACTGGAAACCGATGAGAGTGATGAGGATGGACCGTCCCTGACGCCCACCGAACGAGCCGTCTTGTCGGCTCTAGCCGTGGATGTAGAGATCACCTCAAGCCAAGTGGCCGAGCGAGTAGAGATCGCGCACGCGACCGCCAACAGGATCCTCGCAGACCTGGAAGCCCGCGGGATGGCGCAGCGCCGACGGCCGATGGGGGTCCACGGTCGCGCCCACCATCAATGGAAGTTGGCACCCAACGCTCATTGACTCCCATCCCTGCGCCCCTCTCGGGGCGCAGGGCATACCTACAGGTAGGCGGCGCAGGCCAGCCAGGCCGGGGCGGACTGAAGAGGAGTGAGCCCCAGAGTTTGCAGCGCTGCCGTCAGCTCTTCGTCCCAGGCAGAGGTGTCTTGCTGCCGACTCAGGCCAACCAGGCTGATCGGCTGGGTGGCGCGGACTTCAGTGACGTGCACGGCCAGCAAGTACTGAGGTTCCTCGTAGTCACCGTATTGGTGGACGTCAGCGGCACCGGCCAGCACGGGCAAGAACGAGGGCAGTTCCTCGAACAGTTCGTCGGCTTCAGCGTCTTCGGCCCAGTCGGTGGCCAGAACGCCGTCGAAGCTGGTCTCGCGGACCTTCCATCCGGTCGCCTGACCACCCAGGTCGTAACCGTAGGCGACCACGGTCGCCAGTTCATCGCTCATGAGTTGCTCTCCTCCTTGCTCGCGGCTGTCGTATCGGGCTGTCCTTGGTCTTTCTCGAGGGAGGCCTCGGTGATGGTGGTGAGGGCCTGGACGTGTGCGGTTTCGCAGTAGAAGTGACGTGCGCCCTCGATCGAGGCGGCGGCGAAGCTCCAGCTGAACGGGCAAGCGGCCCTTGGTGTGGGATGGTCGAGTTGTGCGCGGTGCGCGGCCTCGCGTTGCCGCCACAGGGCGTCGCATGGGTCGGCACCGCCCTGGTCAATCTGTGTGAGGACGCGTTCCCACCATCCGGCCACGGCGCGCGTTTGGGCGACGGCCCGCACCTCGGCTGCGATGGCTTCTCCCCCGTCGATGGCCGCAACGAGCTCGCCTTCGGCGTCACCTCGCGCGTCAATAGCTTCGGCATGCCGGTCACGGATGTAGTTCTCTATGCGGTTCATGGACTCCCCTCCTCTATGCGACGGCTTGTTCTCGGCGGTATGGGCACGGCGGGATGCGTGATCAGATGCCGCCGCCTCGTATGCGGCAGGCGCGTTCGTCGGCTTCATCGAGCAGGACGACAGGCAGGGTGCGGATCCCGGTGGTCACCGCGCGGTGAATGCGGTGATAGCCATCGATCACCAACGGCGCACCAGCGTCCGGGATTGGTACGGCGAGCAGCGGGCGGGACAGGTCTACGGTGGCGGCGTGATCGGGGTCGATGTGGATCAGCGCCCTGGCCCAGGCCAACCGGCCGATGTCGGCGTGTTGGACGGGGTGGCGGGCGGCCAGCCGGGTCGCGGTGTCGATGTCCCAGGCCCAGCCGAGAAGGACGAACATCTCGCCGGCCATCGGCCCTCCTTCTCATGTACGGGTCGGATAGAAAGATGCGGTGCGGGTGACGAGTCCCCAGACGCACCGGGCGCGGCGGACCGCGCCCGGTGCGCGGGCGTGTCAGGCGTGGCGTAGGGCGCGGGTGGCGGCGGCGCCGATGGCCGACACGGCTCCGGCCGGATCGGTCAGGGTGACCAGGTGCGGGCCGTCCATCGGGTTCACGCGCCCAGACAGGGCGAGCCACAGCACCGCGCATCCGGCGGCGGTCAGCCGGTCAATGCGCTGTTGGCCGGTACGGCGCTGTTCGGCGGTGAAGATGCCGTCTGAGACCACGACCAGAAGGCGGGCGGCACCAGGGCGGCTGAGATCCAGGCTGCCGTCCAGGGCGTCCACCGCTTGGACGAACTGCTCGGTCGAATCATGCGCCGTGAACTCGGCGACACGCGCCGGGGTGTTCCCGGGGTGGGTGACCGGGCGGACCTTCGCCCCGAAGATGACCGTGGCCGAACGCGCGTGGGGGACATGAGAGGCGGCTCGGGCGAGAATCCATGCCGCCGAGGCGACCGGTGCGGCCGCCGCCATCATCGATCCGGACACATCGCAGGCGATCCCGATCCGCAGCGGTGGCGCGGGGATGTGGCGGCGGGTGGTCTGGGTGAAGGGTTCGGCGGTGGGCACGGCACCGGCGGCGCGTTGGGCGTCGGCGGCCAGCGCGGCGCGCATGCGTAGCCGTCCGGGCGGTGTGGGCGAGGTGCGGGTGGTGGTGGCGCGTTCCCGGTGCGCGGCGGCGCGCAATTGGCGCGCGAGGCGGCGCGCTGCGGCCTGTTCGTCAGTACGCGGCGCCCGGCTACCCGTGATCGCGGTAGGTCCGCGCCGTCCGTGATCGGAATGGCTGGCTCGGAACACCCGCTGCGCCGCGCGCTCGGTCGCCTTACGGGCGGCCTCTTCGCGACGGCGCTGAGCCTCCTTCGTCGTGGTGCCTGGGCTGGACGGTCCGTCGGTCTTGGTGACCTCGGCGAGAGCGCTGCTGATCGCCTCGGCCAGCGGAGAAGGCTCGGGCGACTCGCCAGAGGTGGGCGGGGATTCAGGCGCGGGCCGATCAGGGTCAATACCGATGATCTCGCACCAGCGACGGCCCAGATCGATCATCGTGTCGCGGTCATCATCGTCGGTGTCGTGGGCGGTTTCCCAAAGGGCGGTCAGGGCGTCGAGACGCTTGGCGCCGAGGACCTTGGTGATCGTGGCGGCCAGGGGCGCGGTTTCGTGGTGCTCGAGGATTCCCGCGTCGGTGCGTGCCAACAGCAGCGCGGCGGCCCGTCCCGCGTTCCACGGTGTCATGGCCGCGCTGATCGTGGCGCCACCGGATGTGGCAGCACCGGTCGCGGCGCCCGTCTTGGCGGTGCCGGTCGCGGCGCCACCGGTCGCGGCGGAGGTGGCTCCGGTGGGCGAGCTGGGCGGCAAGAAATCGGCCAGGACCAGGCGGCTGGCCGAGGCACGCAGCCAGTACCGGTCGGCGGGACGGCGCCGGACTTGGGCGGCCTCGATGCGGGATTCTTCCAATGCCAGCGCGGCGTCGGCGTAGGCAGCGGGTGTGCCGTCGGGCGGTGTCCAGCGGGTGTGGTGGGCGTGCGCGGCTTCGTGCGTCAGCACGCCCCACAGCGCGGGGTACCGTTCCCGGTCCGAGATCCGCGACGGGTCGCACGTTTCGGGATCGTGGCCGAGGTGGGTGCCGTCCAGTTCGATGGTGGCCAGATCAGGTAGGAAACAGCCCGGCGCGCCGTGTCCCAAACCCGGAGCGCAGGTGACGGTCAAATCCTCGCGGTCGGCGAGATCGGTGACGGCTTCGGTGAAGGCTGCCGAGATCCGCAGCCATGAACCGCGCGGATCGGTCCCGGGCGCCGGTCCCGCTGCGGGTGCCGGTTCGGGTGCGGAGACGATGTGCGTTGGCATGGGTGGTCCCCCGTTTCTGGATGGTGTGCGGGCTTCGGGATAGCCGGGTGTGGACGGCTGGTGGCGCCGGTCAGATCTGGCGGCCTAGCGATAGCGGCGTGATCGGACGGCCGTAGACGGCGCCGACGACATCCGCGACCACCTCGCGGTCTTCTTCGGGGGCGATACCGACGAGGTTGGAGACCGCCGCGTCCGCGCCGAGAACATCGGCGATCTTCTGGAACGCGATCAACTCGCGCAGCTGTGGCGCCCAGCCGATCTCGCCCGACTCCTGCCGCTTGGACAGGTTCCGCGCGACCCGGACGGCCTTCGGGTCGATCTTCAGCGTGCGGGCCAGGTCGTAGTCCGTCGAGACTCGGATCTGTGCGGCGAACCGGGACGCCAGCGCCTCGGTCAGCACCGCGCCATGCACACCCGGGTTGTGACCGGCGATCACGTAGAAGCCGGGCGCGGCGGTGATGGTCTCGCCCTTGTGCGCCTTGACGGTGATCTGGCGCCGCCCGTCCATCGCGGGGTACACCACGGCCAGCACCTTGGGTGAGATGAGGGTGGCGTCATCGATGAGAAGGGCGCGGCCTTCGGTCATGGCCGTGATCAGCGGCCCGTAGACGAACTCGTAACCGCCGCCCGGGGCTTGGGTGTATTCGCCGATGAAATCGGCTACCGCCGTGTCCCCGTCCCCGGCCACCGTGATCAGATCCGGGAACGCCGCCTCGACCAGCGACGTCTTCCCGGTCCCGGGCGGCCCGTACAACAGGGCGGGGATGCCCGCCTCACGCAGCCGCCGCAACGCCGCCACGTCCGGAAGATCGGCCAGCTGGCGCGGGTGATAGGTCTGCCCGTTCGGCCGCCGTATGGGCTTCCATCCCGCCGCCACCGGCTCGGACCCCTTCGAGCCGACGACCGGCGCCGTGCCGGTCCTTGGCAACGGCGCGGCGGTGCTCGCCCCGGACGTCCCGGTGAGGGCGGAGGCGGAGGTGCACGCACCGCCTTTGCCAGTGCCCTTACCGCCCGCCGAGCCGCCCCCGGTGGGATCGGTAGCGGCATCCGCGGCGGTGGGGGTGGCGCGGTAACGGCGTGGCCGTTTCACCACCAGCGCGGCGTGCCCGTGGTCGGTCAACGTCGTTAGCGCGTTGCCGACGGCACCGGCCGATCGGTCCAGGACTCGGGCGATCTCACCCGGGGTGAACGCCGCGCCGGAATGGGCGGCCAGGTGCGCGGCGACCTGACGGCGCAACTCACCCTGGCCCAACCGGCGGGTGCCAGCGGGAACGGGAACGGTCGCGGGCTTGGGTTCTACAGCGGTCATCGTGGTCTTCTCCTGTCACGAACGAGGTGCGGAATGGGTGTGCGGCATGGCGGCCCGGGGCGGGGAGTTGGCCTGGCCGCCCCGGTGTGGTGGTGATCAGTGAGCGGCGTGGGCGACCGGACGGGCGCCATGCGCGGCGGCGTCGGTGGTGGGGGTGGCCTTGAACCGGCGCGGTCGTTCGCACACCAGCGCGGCATGACCCGCCTCAACCAGACGGTCCAGGGCGTTCGAGACGGCACCGGCCGAACGCACCAGCACCTTGCCGATCTCGTGCGGGGTGAACTCGGCGCCCGGGTGCGCGGCCAGATGCGCCGCCACTTGCGCGCGCATCTCACCGGGTAGAGAACGCGGCCGCCCAGAGGACGTGCGCGGACGCCCGTTGGCCGCCGCGCGCACCAACCGCCGCGCCTTACCCGACCCGCCGTAGACCGTCTCGATCGCCGTCAGCGCCGCCGCACCGTCCCCACCGTCCAGAGCGGTCAGCGCGTCGCTGATCGCCGCGCCCAGCACCGTCAGCGCGTCACGTGCCTCAGCGATCGCCCCAGCGTCCATCCCCAGGGCGTTCATACCTGACGTGTCGCCGTTGGTTGTGGCGGCGTCGGCGGCGTCCGACGCGTTATCGGTGTCGGGCGTGTCCCGGTCCGCGTCCTGTGGGGCGGCGTCCGTCGTGGCGTTGCGGGTGTCCGTGTCGGTGGCGGCGGTGGTGTCGTCGCTGGATGGGGCGGTGTCGGGCGTGATCGCATTCCAGACGTCGGGACGCCGTTTACCGCCGTCCCGCCCGCCGCGTGTTCGCACGGCACGGCCATCGCGTTCCAGGGTGGTCAGCACACGCGCCACCGTGGCGCGGCTGACCTGAGCCGCCGCCGCGATACCCGCGACCGTGCCACCGGGATTAGCCGTCAGCGCGTCCCACACGTCCCCAGCCGCGCCGGACGGCCGCCCGGCGCCCGTGCCTAGGACCGACCCGCTCGCGGCGCCGTCCACGCACGTGGAACGGTTTTCGGCGAGGGTGTTCGCGATGGTCTTCTCCGATGCCATTTCGACTCCAATTCGTTGGTGACGGCGTCCGTCTTTTCGGCGCCGTTTCCGTTCATCGGTACGTCGACCATTTCTCGATAACGCGGCACTAGGCAAGAACCGGAGCCGGGATTTTATTCACCTCACCGACTGAACTAGCTAACCGGCACACCATGCATCCGGCCACAAATCCAAGCATCCACAAAAAGGTAAACGTTCCGGTGCGGCACGTTGCGCACCCACGAAACCATCCCCCGGCGTCGTCTCTTTAGGATTCAGCCTCGTACGAGACGACATGACGGAAAAGAATCGTCGCCCGACACCCCACGCCACAGAACATCTCGGCTCGCGTAACGCCTCGGGCCCCGGCGCGCGGCAGCGAGGCAGCCGGCGATCGCCAAGGAACGAGTTCTCATAGAAGGTGGTGGTAACGGAGAGATCCGCCCAGGAGTGTCGGCCGGCAGGCTCAGACCAAACATCCCCGCTATTACCAGGAGTCGCCCTAGAGACGAGTCGGGGCCGCGAGCGGAATATGCAGAAGCGCCCCGAGCTGCGCAGCTGCGCCATCAGCCCACTTCTGTTCATAAGCAGAAGACCGAAGAGAATCCCGCGAAGACCACCGGACGGAACCCCCGAAAAGTCGTCCCGATATCCGACCGCTTGCCCCAGATGTGCAGTCCGAATACCCGCGGCTCCGGCGCCGTGCGCTCAAAGAGAGGCCCCATCCGCCGCCCTGTCGCGGGCGGCCGGATGGGGCCTCTGGGAGATAGCGTCCTCGGTACTCTGCTTCTGAGGGGCCAGCCTGTTAGGCGCAGGCTGGGCCCTCCCTACGAAGCAGGCGCCAGCACAGCGGCACCAGCGCTCGGGTCCTCTCCCCGAAGTGCGATGTCAGCCCAGACGGTGTGACCGAGCTCGGCAGAGCCGTGGATGCCGTAGGAGACAGCGAGTTCCGAGACGACCTGCAGGCCACGGCCCCCTTCATTGAGCTCGCAGCCCGGTTTCTTCGAACGGAACAGCGGCACGCAGCCCCCGCCGAGATCAGTGACCCCGACGTAGGCGACATCGGCGAAGCTGACCTCCAGGCCGAACCAGCCGCGCGGCTCCCCCGACCGCGTATGCAGG
>NZ_JBIMPP010000112.1:0-14182 GCF_043906805.1 Actinomadura sp. SCN-SB
ACTCATCGCCGGGATGTGAGGCCGGCCGGTGCCGGGACGGCGGAGTGCGGCTACCGGCGGGTCACGGGGGAGTAGGGTGAGCGCGCGGTTACGCTCGTGGGCTTCACGGGGTACCCGTGACAGTCCCGCGGCGACCCGTGCCGTGTTCACGCAGAGCCCGTGCAGAACCGTGCAGACACTGAAGGACCCGAAGGACCCGCATGCGCCGTCGACTCTCCTTTTCGCGCGCGACCCCGGTGCCCGCCATCGCCGCCGTGCTCGCCGTCCCGCTGCTGCTCGCGGGGGGCTGCTCGGGGTCGGGCGATGATGTGGGGGTCTCGGTCAAGGGGGCGTTCGGCTCCCGGCCGGAGGTGAGTTTCCCCGAGGAGGCGCCCGGGGCCGGGCTGGCGGTCAAGACGGTGGCCGGCGGCCGCGGCGCCGAGGCGCGCAAGGGCGACCTGGTCGTGGCCGACTACGTGGGGTACCGGTGGAACAAGGACGGCAGCAAGCTGCTGGCCAACAGCTACATCACCGGGCGTCCGGGGGCGTTCCCGACCGGACGGCTGGTGCCGGGGCTGGAGCGGGCGCTGGCGGGCGCGAAGGTCGGCAGCAGGGTCGTCGCCAAGATCCCCCCGAAGGACGGGTACGGCGACAGGGGCGCCATGCAGCACCAGGTCGGCGCCGGTGACACGCTGCTGTACGTCCTGGACGTGCGCGCGATCTACCCCGGGTCGGCCGCGGCGCGGGGCCGGGCGCAGCCGCTGAACGATCCCGGGCTGCCGAAGGTCGGGGACGCGCGGCCCGGCCAGGGCCCGTCGGTGACCGTCCCGAAGACGGCGCCTCCCAAGTCGTTGCAGGTGCGCACGCTCATCGAGGGGCAGGGTGCGCCGGTCGCCAAGGGACGGCTGCTGGCGCTCCAGTACGTGGGGGTGTTCTGGCGGGACGGGAAGGTGTTCGAGTCGTCGTGGAAGGCGGGGCGGCCCTACGCGGCGACGATCGGCACCGGCCAGGTGATGAAGGGCTGGGACCAGGCGCTGGTGGGGCAGCGGGTGGGCAGCCGGCTGCTGCTGGTGGTGCCGCCGTCGCTCGGGTACGGGAAGCAGGGCCTGCCGCAGGCGGGCATCAAGGGCGACGACACCCTCGTCTTCGTCGTCGACATCCTCGGCGCCCACTAAGGCGCCAAGGCGCCTGTTCGGGTCCCCGCGGCCTTCTAAAGCGCATGCTGGTTGTTCTTAGTATGGCCGGGTGGAGGACATCGAGGCGATCGCCGTGCTGCGGGATCCGGTGCGGCGGCGGCTGTACGAGTACGTGGGGGCGCAGGACCACGAGGTCAGCCGGAACGAGGCGGCCGAGGCCGCCGGTGTCCAGCGCACCCTGGCGGCGTTCCACCTGGACAGGCTGGTCGAGGCGGGGCTGCTGGAGACGGTGAGCCGCCGCCTGACGGGCCGGTCGGGGCCGGGCGCGGGCCGCCCGGCCAAGCTGTACCGGCGGTCGGGGGAGGAGCGCGGGGTGTCGGTGCCGCCGCGCGACTACCGGACGGCGGCGGGGCTGCTGGCGGAGGCGGCCGAGGCCGCCGGGCTGGACGCCGAGCTTGCGGACGCGGCGCGGCGGCACGGCGCGGAGCTGCGCGAGCGGGCCGGGGGCCCCTGCGGCGGCCTGGAGGAGGTCGCGGCGCTGCTGGAGCGGCGCGGTTACGAGCCGCGGATGGACGGCGGGGTGCTGCGCATGCGCAACTGCCCCTTCCACGCGCTGTCGGAACGGTTCCCGCCGCTGGTGTGCGGGATGAACCTGGCGTTGCTGGAGGGGCTGCTGGAGGGCTCGGAGGCGGTGCGGGTGCGGATCGACGCGCGGCCGGGCTGGTGCTGCGTCGTGGCCGGGCCTTCTAAAAACAATGAGGATTGACATAGACATCAGGGGCGTGGTGGGCTGGGCGCATGCCCGGTCACCGCTTCCATCTCGCCCAGTTCAACGTCGCGACCCTCCGGTTCCCGCTCGACCATCCCGACATGGCCGGCTTCATGGCGCTCCTGGGTCCCCTGAACGCGCTCGCCGACGGCACGCCCGGGTTCGTCTGGCGGCTCGTGGAGGAGGGCGCGCCCGACGCCACCGCGCTGCGCCCCCTCGGCGCCGACGTGATCGTCAACTTCTCGGTGTGGGAGGGACGCGAGGCGCTGTGGAACTACGTGTACCGCAGCGCGCACTTGGAGGCGCTCCGCCGCCGCCGCGAATGGTTCGAGCGGCACGTGAAGCCGCACCTGGTGCTGTGGTGGATCCCCGCCGGGCACATCCCCTCGCTGGACGAGGGCGTCGAGCGCCTGGAACTGCTGCGCGCCGAGGGGCCCTCGCCGCGCGCGTTCACCTTCCGCGACTTCCACGCGCCACGGGACGCCGGCCGCGGCGGCGTCCTCACCACGTCATGACCTGAGAGATGCCCTGAAAGCCGCGTCACAGAAGGGTCGCGGTGTGGCGCCCGGCGGCCCCCGCGGTGAGGAAGTAGGAGAGGTCGGCGTCCAGGCGGCGTCCCATAGTGGACATTCGCACGCCCCACTCCTTCTCCGCCTCGCGCAGCTCCTGGCGCAGGCCCTCCACGGTGACCGGGACCAGGTCGTGGCGTTCGCCGAGCGTGGCCGCCTCCCCGGCGACCCGCGCGCCGAACGCGCCGCCCAGCTCCGGCACCACGATCTGCGCGCGGGCGAGCGCCACCCGGCCGTAGGCGGTGAGGCTGTGGTGGGACACCCCCTGGTGCCGCTCCCGGGCGTCCGCCTCGCTGACCCGCAGGGACCCCACCGGGCGCCCCGACAGCACGGCCGCCGCGTTCACCGCCTCCCCGGCGGACACCCCCGAGAACCCCCAGGTCGTGCCCGTCCCGAGGTTGCCGGGGCCCTGCGCGACCACGATCACCTCGGCGTCCAGCACCAGCCGGGCCGCCAGCAGCCCGCTGTGGACGGTCACCGCCTCCAGGTCGCCGCCGAACGCCTGCCCGGCGGTGACGGCCCCGGCCAGCGCGCCCGCCTCGCGCAGCCGCGCGACCGACATCGAGAACCAGGCGGGCAGCGCGCCGCCGTCGGTCATCACGTACACCACGCGGGTGCCCGGACGGGCCGCCAGCAGGCCCGCCAGGATCGGCGGCAGCGCCGAGTGCAGGTCCGCCACGATCACCGGCGTCCCGTCCAGGGAATCGGCGTCGCGCAGCAGCGCGTGGTGCGGGGAGTCCTGCTCGTCGGCGCCCAGCACCGTGGCCTGCAACGGCGTGTAGCGGGCCTTCACCATGTGCCCCGGGCCCGCGGGATCGGGCGGGAGCCGGTCGGGCACGGCCACGACGATCGCGTACCCGCCGGTGCCCAGTCCCAGCGCCAAGGCCGTAGTGTTGAGCAGGACGGTGTCGCCGGGTTCGGGACGGCCCACCAGCGCCGGGTAGGCCAGAGCGCGGTGCGTCCCGTCGTCCCCGATCGTGACGTCCAGCTCGACCGCCCCCGGCCATTCGCGGCGGATACCGTCGACCGTGCCCTCGCGCCATCGGATCACAGGGAAACGGTAGCGTCCTGGGACGGTCGCGGGCGGGCGGTATGACGGCCGCGCGGCACCAAAGATCGTGAAAAGGACCGGGAGGACCCCGGGAAACGGGACAATCGGCTGAGGGCCCCGCCGGGGCCCGCGGACGGCGCGAAGGCGGGAGGTGGCACGTGTCGCGGCGCAAGACCGAGCGGCTGCTCAACCTGGTGGTGTGCCTGCTGGCCACGCGGCGCTACCTGACCGCCGAGCAGATCCGGCGGGCCGTCCCCGGCTACCCCGGCTCCGACGAGGCGTTCAAGCGGATGTTCGAGCGCGACAAGGAGGAGCTGCGCGAGCTGGGCGTCCCCCTGGAGGTGGGCAGCGACCAGCCGGGCGGCACCGGCGAGGAGATCGGGTACCGGATCCCGCCGCAGGCGTACGAGCTGCCCGACATCCACCTGACCCCCGACGAGGCCGCGGTGCTCGGCCTGGCCGCGCGGGTGTGGCAGCGCGCCAGCATGGCCGACGCCGCCTCCGGCGCCCTGCTGAAGCTCCGTGCCGCCGGGGTCGAGACCGACCCCGTGGGCGCCGGGTCCGCCATGGCGATCGAGCCGCGCCTGGACACCGGTGAGCCCGCGTTCCCCGCGCTGTGGGAGGCGGTCCGCGACGGCCGCCCCGTCGCCTTCGACTACCAGGGCGTGGGCCGCACCGCCTCCGCCCGCCGGCACCTGGAGCCGTGGGGCGTGGTGAGCCGCCGCGGCCGCTGGTACGTGGTCGGGCACGACCGCGACCGCGGGCAGACCCGGGTGTTCCGGCTCAGCCGCATCACCGGCGAGGTGGTGCCCGACGGGCCCGCCGGGTCCGTCACCGTCCCCGAGGGCGTGGACGTGCGCCGCATCGCCTTCGACTGGGAGGACCCGGTCAGCGAGCCGCGCCCCGCGACGGTGCGGCTGCGGGTCGGCGCCGCCCAGGGCCCCCGCCGCTGGGCCAAGGACGTGCGTCCCGTCGGCGACGGGACCTGGGACGAGGCCACCCTCACCTTCCGCGACACCGACCGCTTCGCGCCCTACCTGGCCAGGTTCGCCGACGACGTGGTCGTCCTGGACCCGCCCGACCTGCGCGACGCCGTCATCCAGCACCTCAAGGCCGCCCTCGCCGCCGGCGGCGGGCCGGGGGAGGACGGCCGCGACGACGAGCCCGAGATGAGCCCCACATGACCGCCAAGACCGCCGCCACCACCTCCACCGGCCGCCTCGCCCGGCTGCTGGCGCTGGTGCCGTACGTGGTGAACCGCGACTCGGTCGCGCTGGAGGAGGCCGCCGAGGCGTTCGGGATCACCCAGAAGCAGCTGATCGACGACCTCAACCTGCTGTGGTGCGTGGAACTGCGCGCCCCCGACCCCTACTGCCCGATCGACCTGTCCTACGAGGGCGGGGAGATCACCGTGACCGAGGCCGAGTCGATCGCCCGGCCCCTGCGGCTGAAGGTGGACGAGGCCAGCGCCCTGCTGGTGGCGCTGCGCATGCTCGCCGGCATCCCCGACCTGCAAGACCGCGACGCGCTCAGCCGCGTCATCGCCAAGCTGGAAAGCGCCGCCGGGGCCGCCGCCCAGGCCGCGGGCAAGGTCGCGGTGGAGGTCGACGCACGCGGCGACACGCTGCGGCGGCTGCGCGAGGCCATCGGCGACGGCCGCCGCGTCCACCTGTCCTACTACGTGCCCGCCCGCGACGAGAACACCGAACGCGACGTGGACCCCATGCGGCTGCTGGTCGTGGAAGGCAACACCTACCTGGAAGGCTGGTGCCGCCGCGCCGAGGCCGTCCGCCTGTTCCGCCTCGACCGCATCACCGCGCTGCGCCGCCTGGACGTCCCCGCCCAGGTCCCCGCCGAAGCCGAGCCGCGCGACGTCGACGCCGGGCTCTTCCGCCCCTCGCCCGGCGACACCCCCGTCACCCTCGAACTCACCCCGCAAGGCCGCTGGGTCGCCGACTACTACCCCTGCGACGAGGTCACCGAACTGGGAGAGGGGCGCCTGCGGATCACCCTGCGCACCCCCGACACCCGCTGGATCCGCGGCCTCGCGCTGCGCCTCGGCGACCAAGGCCGCGTCGTCGCCCCCGCCGACCTCGCCGACGACATCCGCGCCGACGCCGCCCGCGCCCTCAAACTGTATTTCTAGGCTCCAGCGAGCTGCGCTCCTCGCCTTGGCGGCTCGCTGCGCGATCAGATTCCTCGCAGGCACGGAACCTGCCTTCGGACGCGATCGCAGCGCTTGGGCGCCGATCGGGGCCCGGGGTGACGGCCAGGGTGGGGCAAGCGGCTGATTTTCGGATACCGTGGCTCGGGTGACATGGGGCGGGGTGTCGGTCGTGCTGGGCTTCGCGGGCCTGGCCGTCCTGGGCGTGTGCTCGTTCAGGGTGTACCTGGGGGTGCGGCGGCTCGCGCGTGAACTGGAGCGGGCCCGGAGGCGGCTGCGGCCCCACCATCGCGAACTGCGCGATGAACTCCACGCGCTGCGAGAATCCCGCGAGACACAACCGACCGATGACGGCGTACGATCGTCGTAACGCACCACCACGCACCACGCTGCTGAAGAGGACTCACATGCCGAACATCGGGACCCCCGAACTGCTGATCATCCTGCTGGTCGTCGTGCTGATCTTCGGGTCGGCCAAGCTGCCGCAGCTGGCGCGCTCCCTGGGCAAGTCCGCCCGCATCCTCAAGGCCGAGACCAAGGGGTTGCGCGAGGACGACGACGACAAGGACGACGGCAAGGCCGCGCCCGCCGTGCAGGACGTTCCGGCCGCCGACGCCCGTGAACGCGCCGCCCGGCTGCGCGAGGAAGCCGCCAGGCTGGAGCGCGAGGCCGGCGTCGACCAGGCCGCCCCGGCCCGCCGCCAGGGCGAGCTGCCCTCCGGCGAGCCGATCGAGGGCGTCCCGGTGTCGGACTACAAGGCCCGCAAGAGCTCCTGACCGGGTCCGGCCCGGCCGGCGTCCCCTGATCAGGGCGCTGACGGCCTTCGGTCCGACCCCCCCGCCTGCGAACGCGACCCCCTGCGACGAGACCGACCGGATCCAAGAGCTGCCACGATGAAGCTGACCACACCGCGGGCCGCCGACCCCGAGGGGCGCATGCCCCTGATGGACCACCTGCGGGAGCTGCGCAACCGCCTCCTGAAGGCGATGCTGGCCATCCTGATCGGCACCGTCATCGGATGGATCCTCTTCGGCCCCGTCTGGGACTTCCTCAAGGAGCCCTACTGCGCCCTGGACGCCTCCAAGGACCTCAACGGCCACTGCTCCCTGGTGGTCAACGGCATCTTCTCCTCCTTCTTCCTCCGGCTGAAGATCGCCTTCATCCTCGGGCTGGTGATCTCCTCGCCGGTGTGGCTGTTCCAGCTGTGGGCGTTCGTCGCGCCCGGCCTGTACCGCAAGGAGCGCCGCTGGACGTACGTGTTCATGGGCGCGGCCATCCCGCTGTTCCTCATCGGCACCGCGCTGGCCTACGTCACCGTCGACAAGGGCCTGTCGATCTTCCTGGGGTTCGTGCCCGACGACGTGGCCGCGCTGATCACCGTGGACCACTACCTCGGTTACGTGCTGGCCATGCTGCTGGTGTTCGGCCTGACCTTCGAGCTGCCCCTCTTCGTGGTGATCCTCAACCTGGCCGGTGTGCTCAGCTCCGCGCGGATCCGCCGCTCCCAGCGCATGATCGTGTTCGGGATCTTCGTGTTCTCGGCCGTCGCCACCCCCAGCGCCGACCCGTTCACCATGCTGGCCCTGGCCCTGCCCACCGTCCTGCTGTTCGAGGTGTCGGCGCTGCTGGCCTTCCTCAACGACCGCCGCCGGGCCCGCCGCCCCGACCCCTACGAGGGCCTGTCCGACGACGAGGCGTCCCCGCTGGACCTGGACGCCATCGACGCCGAGCTGGAAAAGGGCGAAACCTCACGCTGACCGCCCGAATCCGCCCGTCCCCAGGCCCTCCCGCCCCCATGGACCCCGTGAAGGTCCAGGTGGGCGAGCCCCGAATTGGGTATCGGGCCGTGACTGAACGTAGGCTCGAATCATGACCACGCCCGACACGCAGTCGGCAGCCGGGTCCCCGGCGCAGCGGTACTCCGCCTACCGCGCCCGCACCGCCGGGAACGGCCCCGCCCTCCTGGACTTCCGCACCCTGTACGACTTCGAGCTCGACGAGTTCCAGCTCGAGGCGTGCCGGGCGCTGGAGGGCGGCAGCGGCGTGCTGGTCGCCGCGCCCACCGGCTCCGGCAAGACCGTGGTGGGGGAGTTCGCCGTCCACCTGGCCCTCACCGGCGGCGGCAAGTGCTTCTACACCACCCCCATCAAGGCGCTGTCCAACCAGAAGTACGCCGACCTGGTCGCCCGGTATGGGGCGGCGAAGGTGGGGCTGCTCACCGGCGACAACAGCGTCAACGGGGAGGCCCCGATCGTCGTGATGACGACCGAGGTGCTGCGCAACATGCTCTACGCCTCCTCGCCCACCCTGTCCGGGCTGGCGTACGTGGTCATGGACGAGGTGCACTACCTGGCCGACCGGTTCCGCGGCGCCGTCTGGGAAGAAGTGATCATCCACGTGCCGGACTCGGTGCGGATCGTGGCGCTGTCGGCGACCGTCAGCAACGCCGAGGAGTTCGGCGAGTGGCTGCAGGCCGTCCGCGGCGACACCGCCGTGATCGTCGACGAGCACCGGCCCGTCCCCCTGTTCCAGCACATGATGGTGGGCACCCGCCTGTACGACCTGTTCGTCGACACCGGTCCCGGGAAGGGCCGCGGCGGGAAGGGCGCCGACCGGCCCGCGCGGATCAACCCGCAGCTCCAGCGGATGGCCGTGGAGGAGGTCCGCCGCGCCAAGATCAACCAGGGGCGGCGGACGGGACGGCGCCGCGCGCCCCGCCCCACGCGGTTCCGGCCGCCCTCGCGTCCCGACGTGGTGGAACGGCTGGACCGGGCCGGGCTGCTGCCCGCCATCACCTTCGTGTTCTCCCGCGCCGGCTGCGACACCGCCGTCCTGCAGTGCCTCAACGCCAACCTGCGGCTCACCTCCAAGGAGGAGTCCGAGGAGATCCGCGCGCACGCCGAGCTGCGCACCGCCGACATCTCCGCCGACGACCTGCGCGTGCTGGGCTACGACGACTTCCTGGCCGGGCTGGAGCGCGGCATCGCCGCCCACCACGCCGGGATGCTGCCCACCTTCAAGGAGATCGTCGAGGAGCTGTTCACCCGCGGGCTGATCAAGGTGGTGTTCGCCACCGAGACGCTGGCGCTGGGCATCAACATGCCGGCCCGCACCGTCGTGATCGAAAAGCTCGACAAGTGGAACGGCGAGGCCCACGTCGACCTCACCCCCGGCGAGTACACCCAGCTCACGGGGCGCGCCGGGCGCCGCGGCATCGACGTGGAGGGGCACGCGGTGGTGCTGTGGACGCCCAGCGTCGACCCCGGCTCGGTCGCCGGGCTGGCCGGAGCCCGCACCTACCCGCTCAACTCCAGCTTCCGGCCGTCGTACAACATGGCCGTCAACCTGGTCGGCGCCGTCGGCATCGAACGCGCCCGCAACCTGCTGGAGGAGTCCTTCGCCCAGTTCCAGGCCGACCGCGCCGTCGTCGGGCTGGCCCGGCAGGTCCGCAAGAACGAGGAGGCCCTGGAGGGCTACGCCAAGGCCGCCGAGTGCGACCGGGGCGACTTCATGGAGTACGCCGCGCTGCGCCGCCGCCTGTCCGACCGCGAGGCCGAGGTGTCCCGCGAGCGGTCCTCCTCCCGCCGCGCCGAGGCCGCCCGGTCCCTGGAACACCTGCGGCCCGGCGACGTCATCCTGGTGCCGTCCGGGCGCCGCTCCGGCGCCGCCGTCGTCCTGGACCCCGGTCTGGGCCGCCGCTCCGACGGGCCCGCCCCGCTGGTGCTGACCGTCAACCGGTCCGTGCAGCGCCTGTCGGTGCAGGACTTCCCCCGTCCCGTGGACCCCGTCGAGCGCATCCGCATCCCCAAGTCCTTCAGTCCGCGCAACCCGCAGGCCCGCCGCGACCTGGCGTCCACGCTGCGCAACAAGCTGCCCGAGGACGTGCAGGAACGGGTGCGGGAACGGCGCCGCCACCGCGACACCCCCGCCGTCGAGGACGAGGAGATCGCGCGGCTGCGGGCCGAGCTGCGCGCCCACCCCGTGCACGGCTGCGCCGACCGCGAGAACCACGCCCGCTGGGCCGAACGGTACTTCCGCCTGGAACGCGAGACCGAGCAGCTGCGCCGCCGCGTCGAGGGACGGTCCCAGGTCATCGCCCGCACGTTCGACCGGGTCTGCGCCGTCCTGGAACAGCTCGGCTACCTGCGCGACGGCGCCGTCACCGACGAGGGCCGCCGCCTGGGCCGCATCTACAACGAGCTGGACCTGCTCACCGCCGAGAGCCTGCGCGCGGGACTGTGGAACACCCTCGACCCCGCCGAGCTGGCCGCGTGCGTGTCCGCGCTGGTGTACGAGTCGCGGCAGCCCGACGACGCCGCCCCGCCCAAGACCCCCACCGGCCCCACCCGCGACGCCCTGGCCGCCATGGTGCGGCTGTGGGGGGAGCTGGATGGCGTGGAGAAGGACAACCGCGTCTCCTTCCTGCGCGAACCCGACCTGGGGTTCGCCTGGACCGCCTACCGGTGGGCCAAGGGCCAGGAACTGGACGAGGTGCTGCTGGAGACCGACATGACCGCCGGTGACTTCGTCCGGGCCGTCAAGCAGCTCGTGGACCTGCTCGGGCAGGTCGCCGACGCCTCACCGCCCGACTCCCACGTCCGCAAGACCGCCCGCAAGGCCATGGACGCGATGCGGCGCGGCGTCGTCGCCTACTCCTCGGTGAGCTGAGCCGCCGCGGCCCGCGGGACGGCCCGGTGGGCGGGCGGGCCGTCCCGCAGCCACCGGCGGGCCGGCGCGGCGATCACTGCCAGCGCGGCGATCACGCCGAGCGCCCACAGCAGCCCGCCGCCCAGCCGCTGGTCGGCCAGCGGCGACGACCCCCACGTACGGCCCAGCCGCGTGAACCATGCGGCGGCCAGTACCTCGCCCGAACCCACGACCAGCACGCCGAACACCGTGTGGAACGGCACCACCACCGCCGCCAGCGGGAACCGCGCCCACGGCGGCGGGCGCCGCGGCAGCGGATCCACCCCCGTCACCGGCCACAGGTACGCCAGGCCCGCCATCACGAACACCGCCATCGCCGCCGAATGCACCGCGTGGTCGCGCAACGACGTCTCCAGCAGCGGGGAGAAGTAGAACCCGTGCAGCGACGCCACGAACACCAGCGGGGCCACCACCGGATGGCACGCCGCCGCCATCGCCCGGCTGCGCAGCGCCGCCACCAGAAGCTCACGCGCCGTCCGACCGCCCGCGCCCGGCCGGCGGGGCAGGGCGCGCAGGGCGAGCGTCACCGGGGCGCCCGCCAGCAGCAGCATCGGCACCAGCGCGCTCAGCAGCAGATGCTGCACGACGTGCGCGCTGAACAGCACCATGCTGTAACGGGCCAGCCCCCCGGACGTGGCCACCAGCATCACCGCCAGCCCTCCGTACCACGCCACGACACGGGGCACGGGCCAGGACCGCCCGGCGCGGCGCAGCCGCCGCACCCCGGCCCCGTACAGGACGGCGCCGAGCAGCACCAGCGGCAGCAGCAGCGGATCCGGGCGCCAGTTCAGCAGGAACGCCTCCCAGGACGCCGGGCCCGGCAGCGGGAACCCCAGCTTCAGCGCCACCAGGTCCAGGGTGCCCTGCGGCACCTCGGGCGGAGGCGTCCGCGACAGGCCCGTGGCCAGCGCCATCGTCGCCGCCATGACCACCACCTCGACGGCGGCGATCCGTACGAACACATGACGGCCACGCCGATCCGGCGAGGCTTCCGTCCCTGGCACCGGACGCAGACCGGGGACGCTCACCCGCCGGTGCCACCACCCGAACCCGCCCAGCGCCACCAGTGCCGCCGCCTTGGCCACCACCAGCGCCCCGTACCGGGACCCCACGTCGAACCCGCCCAGCCGCACCCACGCGTTCACCAGGCCGCTCACCGTCACCACCGCGAAGCAGGCCCCCGCCAGGGCGCTGTAGCGGCCCACCACCGCCGGGAACGACCCGGCACCGGCTCGATCAGGGTCGCGGCCGACCGCGACGAGCACCACCAGGCCGCCCACCCACAGGGCGGCGGCCAGCACATGCGCTACCAGGCTGTAGACCGCCCACGCGTGATACGCCATCGCCGTGGCGTGACCGGTGAACACCGGGGGCAGCACACCCGCCAGCGCCACCAGCAGCAGCCCGGCCGCTCCCGACGGCGTGGAGGTCAACTGCGCCAGCACGGCCACCGCCACGGCCGCCAGCGCCACGAGCAGCAGCGCCCGGCCCTGCGGCAGCTCCAGCAGGAACGTGCGCAGCATGTTGCCCGTCACGCCCGTGGTGACCGGCACGCCGAACAGGTCCGCCGCCGAGAACATCACCACGGCCAGCGCCGCCACCGCCCACGCCGCCGCCCACAGCGCCGCCGCCCGCAGATGGCGCCGCACCAGGGCGGCCGGGGCGTCCCCCGGCAGGAAGACCGCCGCCAGGAGCAGCCAGCCCGCCGCCACCGCCGAGCACAGATGCGCCGCCAGCTCCGCGATGGCCAGGCCGCCCTTGGTCAGCGCCCCCGATCGCGTCAGCCCTGGCACCGCCTCCGCGCTGAAAGCCCCGCCGAACCGCACCACCAGCGCCAGCACCACCAGCGAGGCCACCACCGCCCCCGCCCACGGAGCCGCCGGGCGTGCCGCGCCGCCGGGCGCGGCCAAGGGCGCACCGCGTCCGGTGCCCTGGGTGGTGTCGGTCACGTCTGCCCTCACGCGGATGGGGGAAAGGGGCCGTCCCTGCGCTGTACGGGGGGCACGCCCTGGCCGTTCAAGCCACGGCCGTTGAGACCCTGCCCATTCATGGGCTGCCCGTTGAAGCCCTGCCCGTTGGGGCCCTGTCCGTTCATGCCGGGGTCGGCCCACACCAGGCCGTACCGCTTCAGGAACTGCGTCAGTCCCACGCCCGCCTCGGACAGCGTCCGCCCGGTGCCCCGGCACTCCTCGCACGGCACCACCTCGGGGCCCGTCGGGCGCGCCCTGATGTGCTCGTTGATGGCGCGGTCCAACGCCGACACGATCGCGGCGGGCGGCCCCTGGGGCTGCGGCGGGGTGCTGGCCATGATCGGCACCGTGGGCTGCGGGCCCGTCGCGGGACGCGCCGGGCGGTTGCCGGGCACCTGCTTCGGGGGAGGGGGACTCTCCTCCTCGGCCGGTAGCTGCGGCACCGGCTGCCTGCCCGCCCGCGCCACGAGCGCGCGCAGCATGCCCTCGCCCGGGTCGATCTCTCCGTCGTAGAAGTCGTCGCCGTCGATGGGGTACGGGTCGGGCTCGTACCGGTCGTCGGAGTAGCGCTCGTCGGAGTAGCGGGAGTCGGCGTACCAGTCGTCCTTGGGGGAGTCGCCGGGGTAGGGGTCGGTCTGTGACGGGCCGGGGGCGTAGGGCGCCGTCCGGTAGGGGTCGGTGTCGTAGGGGTCACGCTGGGGCGGGCCGCCGTTGCCCCGATTCACCGCGCCGATCTCGGGCGGCGCGGGAGGGGCTGAGGGGACGTGAGGGACTTGAGGGGCACCGTCCCCGGCCGGCATGGTCGCGGCGCGGCGGGCCGCCTCCACCACCCGTACCAGCTCGTCGGTCCGGGCACGCCACGCGCGCCATTCGCGGCTGCGCATGCGACCGGCGCCCCCGCACACGGGGCAGGGGCGTTCCAGCGCGCCCAGAAGCCGGACCCACAGGTCGCCTGCGGCGTCCCCGGTCCCGTCCGGCCCGGTCATCGAAGACCCGAACCCAAATCAAGCCCCCCATCGCCAGCCGAGAGTCGCGGGCCTGCCCCGTTGTACGGGCCGCGATCCGGGCAAGGTTCACTCGTGGATGCGCCCCTACCGTAAAAGGAGGGGCATGGGTGAGAGATGAGGACAAGTATGGGCGAGGGAGACTCCGCGGGCGACCCCTTCGGCGAGGAGGTGGTACGTCGGATAGCGCGGCACATGAACGAGGACCACGCGCAGGACTGCCTCCTCATCTGCCGGGCCCTGGGCGGGCGCCCGGACGCGGGCAGGGCGCGGATGAGCGGCCTGGACGCCGACGGCATCGACTTCGTGGCCACCGTCGACGGCCACGACGTCCCCGTCCGGATCCCCTGGAGCCGGCGGCTCACCGAGCGCGCCCAGGTGCGGCGGGAGGTCGTCCGCATGGCCACCGAGGCGCGGGAGTCGCTGGGTGTCGCCGCGCCCGAGGGTCACTGAGATCACGGTGTTGTTTCCGACGCTCTGTCGGTAAAGTAGCCGACAGTGCGTCGGGAAAACCGGACCGACAGGAGGGAGCCGCGATGAGCCGCCCCGGCCGGGGCTTCGCCGCGGAGCTGCGCGAGGCCACCTGGAGCGACCACGGCGACAACGAGGGCTCCCCGTACATGACCGCGCTGTTCGACGGCCGGCTGGGCCGCGAGGAGTACGCCGCGCTGGTCGCCCAGCTCCACCCCGTCTACGACCTGCTGGAACGGGCCGCCGACGCGATGGCCGCCGACCTGGTCGCCGGGCCGTTCGTCATGGACGGGCTGCGCAGGCGCGAGGCCCTCGAAGCCGACCTGGCCTACCTGTACGGGCCCGCCTGGCGCGACCGGCTC